>JAPSJG010000362.1 GCA_031178305.1 Sinorhizobium sp. | reverse complement strand
ACGAATACGGCTTCAGGTAGCCCCGCTTCCGCCCGTGACGGCTTTTCGGCGATCACCCTCTTGCGGTCGACGGGCTGGCTGCACGGGATCCGCAGCACCTTTTCGGAATAATAGATCTCGTTTTCAGGCGGGACGATGCATTCGTCCGTGATCATGTATTGATGAAAGGGGCTGCCCATGGAGCCCGGATAGCCGCAGAAATTGACGATGACCGGCGCCGGCCGATAGGCGAAGATCTTCGTTCTCGCATGCTTGGTGTAGCCGTTGACATCGATGAGAACGTCGATGTCGTCGCCGGCGATCTGCCTTGCCGCTTCCGCATCGCTGAGCGTCCCGATGTCGCGCCAGCAGTCGACGGCATTCTTGATCCGTGTCTGCGTTGCGTCTTTCGCGACCGGCTCGCCGCAATAATAGGCGTAGATCTCCACGCTCTTTTTGTCGTGCAGCTCCAGCACTTCCCGGAGCGCGAAACCGACAGCATGGTCGCGCAAATCCGAGGAGACATATCCGACGCGAAGACGCTCGCCGGTTCCCGTCTTCCGCTTCGGTGCCTTGCGCGCAACTCCGCTCGTATCGGGGCGCCCGACGAAGGACTTGTTGTACCGATAGGCTTTGGCGAGCTGGAACAGCGGATCGTCGGAATAGCAGGCAAGCGCGAGCGGCGACATGGCGTCGAGTAGTTGCCGCATCGAGACATGCTCCGACGGAACCAGGATCGGCCATTTGCACTGGCGCTGCCTAAGCGCGCTCCAATGTTGTCCCGCCTCGGTCTTGTCGGGCCGTAATTCGATTGCCTGCCACAAGGCGGTCTCCGCGTCCTCCAGCAGACCTGCGTTTTCCATGACCCGGCCGATGTGCTGAAGTGCCATCAGCCGATGTGCCACCCGCTCGGCCGTGCTCTCAGCGGTCATCTCGACGAAACTGCGCCATTGCTGAATCGCTTGCGTGGCAAGCCCGCTATCTTCGAAGGCGCGACCCAGGTTGATATGGGCCTGTGCGAAGCGCGGATCGAGCTTCAGGCAGGCGCGCAGCGCGTGGATCGAACCCGCTATGTCGCCCAGCTGGCGGAGCGTGACCGAGTAATTGAAGTAGACGAGATGCAGGAACGGATGGGCCTCGTTGAAGGCAATCCAGACCTTGTAAATCTCAACCGCTTCGATCCTCTTCCCTGCTGCGCTGCGCGCTTCGGCAAGCTGGAACAGCTCGGTCAAGGACAGGCTCTGAGTGCGCGCAAGGTCCAGTATCCCCGCGAGAGGAAAAGGACTTGGGACTGATGGATCTTCGATGGCTATGGACATGACAGGAGTTGGCGGCCTGGCAGCCGGCGTTGCAACTATTCGCCATTGATTTCCACCGGATAATTTTGCCCGGTGCCCCCGTCGCCGGGCTGGCATTAGGGTGGCTAGCGCGGGATGAGGAATAGTGTGCGCAGTTTTCCGCCCATCTCGCGACTTCCGAGAACGTCGATCCGACCTAAATCATCGTGATCTATGGAGCAACTTCTTCACACGAAAATCTGATGCTCCGCCGTTACCAGTTCCTGCAGGAACGAGACGACGGTGCGCACGCGCACCAACTCGCGCGCGCTCTCGTGATAGGTCGTCCAGTAAGCGCGGCGAATCGTCGTGTCGGGGAGGAGGCGAACGAGCTCCGGATATTGCCGGGCGATGTAGTTGTGCAGAATGCCGATGCCGGCGCTGGAGCGGACCGCCTCGGTTTGGCCGGTGGCGCTCGAGATTTCGAAGGATGCGTCCCAGCTGCGCATGATTTCGGCGGAGAAATTCAGCGAGGGCGTGAAGATCAGGTCCTCCACATAGCCGATCCTGCGATGGTTTTTGAGCTCGTCGATTGTTTTCGGCGTGCCGTGACGGCCAAGATAATCCGCCGATGCATAGAGACCCAGTGTATAATCGGTAAGCTTGGACGAAACGAGACGCCCCTGTTCCGGACGCTCTATGGTGATCGCGATGTCGGCCTCGCGTTGCGACAGCGAGAAGGCGCGCGGCACCGGCACGAGCTGCAGCTTGAGTTCGGGATAGCGCGCCGTTAATCGGCCGAGCCGCGGCGCCAGGAAAGAGACGCCGAAGCCGTCCGGCGCGCCGATGCGCACGGTGCCGGCAATCGCCGTATCGATGCGGCCGATCTGCGATTGTGCCGCGAGCATTTCGGTTTCCATGCGCTCGGCCGCCGCCAGGAAGACTTCGCCCTCGGCCGTCAGCTCGCAGCCGTTCGGGCGTCGCACGAGAAGACGCGTCTTCAGCGTTTCCTCGAGCGCTGTTACGCGCCGGCTGAGCGTGGCGTGGTTGATGCCGAGTCTCTTCGAAGCGGCGAGGATCTGGCCGGTCCGCGCCACGGCGAGAAACACTCTGACATCGTCCCAGTCCACACGTCGCTCCTAGTGAAAGAGGGTAGACTTCAATTTTTGCACAACGGTTCCTGAAATTCGCAAATTGAATTGTTGAAATCGTAGTGCGATCATGCGCCCCAGATCAAGACCAGGAGGAAACCCCATGTACGAAATCGGACATTTCATCGACGGCAAGCGCGTCGCCGGCACGAGCGGGCGCGTCAGCAACATCTTCAACCCGGCCACGGGTGAAGTTCAGGGCACCGTGGCGCTCGCGAGCGACGCGGAGCTTGCTGCCGCCGTCGAAAGCGCAAAGGCCGCGCAGCCGAAGTGGGCCGCCACGAATCCGCAGCGTCGCGCCCGCGTCTTCATGAAGTTCGTGCAGCTCCTCAACGAGAACATGAACGAACTGGCCGAACTTCTCTCCCGCGAGCACGGCAAGACGATCGACGACGCCAAGGGCGATGTCGTTCGCGGCCTCGAAGTCTGCGAATTCGTCATCGGCATCCCGCATCTGCAGAAGAGCGAGTTCACCGAAGGCGCCGGTCCCGGTATCGACATGTATTCGATCCGCCAGCCGGTCGGCATCGGCGCCGGCATCACGCCGTTCAACTTCCCCGCCATGATCCCGATGTGGATGTTCGCCCCGGCTATCGCCTGCGGCAACGCCTTCATCCTGAAGCCGTCCGAACGCGATCCGTCCGTGCCGATCCGCCTCGCCGAACTGATGATCGAAGCCGGCCTGCCGACGGGAATCCTCAACGTCGTCAACGGCGACAAGGGCGCCGTCGACGCGATTCTGGCGCATCCGGACATCGGGGCTGTCTCCTTCGTCGGCTCTACGCCGATTGCCCGTTATGTCTACGGCACCGCGGCGATGAACGGCAAGCGCGCGCAATGCTTCGGCGGCGCCAAGAACCACATGATCATCATGCCCGATGCCGATCTCGACCAGGCCGCGAACGCGCTGATCGGCGCCGGCTACGGCTCGGCCGGCGAGCGCTGCATGGCGATCTCGGTCGCCGTTCCGGTCGGCGAGGAAACCGCAAACCGCCTGATCGACAAGCTGGTGCCGATGGTGGAGAGTCTCCGTATCGGTCCTTATACGGACGATAAGGCCGACATGGGCCCGGTCGTGACCAAGGAGGCCGAGCAACGCATCAGGAGCCTGATCGACAGCGGCATCGAGCAGGGGGCGAAGCTGGTCGTCGACGGCCGCGATTTCAAGCTGCAGGGCTATGAGAACGGCCATTTCATTGGCGGCTGCCTGTTCGACCACGTGACGCCGGATATGGACATCTATAAGACGGAGATTTTCGGACCGGTTCTCTCAGTCGTGCGTGCCAAGAACTACGAGGAAGCCTTGTCGCTGCCGATGAAGCACGAATACGGCAACGGCGTCGCGATCTACACCCGCGACGGTGACGCGGCCCGCGACTTTGCCTCGCGCATCAACATCGGCATGGTCGGCATCAACGTACCGATCCCGGTTCCGCTCGCCTACCACTCCTTCGGTGGCTGGAAGGCATCGTCCTTCGGCGACCTTAACCAGCACGGTGCGGACTCGATCAAGTTCTGGACCAGGACCAAGACCATCACCTCGCGCTGGCCCTCGGGCATCAAGGATGGTGCGGAGTTCTCGATACCGACAATGCGGTAAACGGAATAGATTGATCCTCCCCCACTCGAGCCTCCTCCGGGAGGCTCTTTTTTGTTGCATTCTGCGCAAAAGTACAACTAACGTCGGGGTCGAAGGGTGCGGTCGGCGACGATTCTCGCACACATTGCGTCCGTTGGTGTCGACCGCTACCGGGATGATGCAGTCGGCGTTGGTGGCTTTGGCTTTTTTGTTCG
>JAPSJG010000361.1 GCA_031178305.1 Sinorhizobium sp. | reverse complement strand
GTAACCGGATCGGGGGCCGCTTTCACGAGGGCCGGTTACTCGGCCGCTTCCGACATTCTCATACGCTCCATGTCCTCGAGCGCGCGGCGATATTCGACCGGCATGACCTTTCGGAATTTCGGCCGGTAATCCGCCCAATGTTCGAGGATCTCCTTGGCGCGAACCGATCCGGTGAAGTGCAGGTGGTTCGAAACCAGCTGGTAGAGCCGCTCCTCGTCATGGCGCGTCATGTCGCCGGAGACGTCGACCCGGCCCTTGTGCATGAGGTCGCCGCCGTGGTGGTGGAGCTTTTCCAGCATATCATCCTCCTCCGGCACCGGCTCCAGCTCGACCATGGCCATGTTGCAGCGACGGGCGAAATCTCCCTCCTCGTCGAGCACATAAGCGACCCCGCCCGACATACCGGCCGCGAAGTTGCGGCCCGTGCCGCCTAGCACGACGACAACGCCGCCGGTCATGTATTCGCAGCCATGATCGCCGACGCCTTCGACAACCGCGATCGCGCCGGAATTGCGCACGGCGAAACGCTCCCCGGCAACGCCGTTGAAGTAGCACTCGCCCGAAATCGCTCCGTAGAGCACCGTATTGCCGACGATGATCGACTCCTGCGGCACGATCCTGGCATTTTCAGGCGAACGGACGATGATGCGGCCGCCCGACAGACCCTTGCCGACATAGTCGTTGCCGTCACCGATGAGGTCGAAGGTGATGCCGCGAGCGAGGAAGGCACCGAAGGACTGACCGGCCGTGCCCTTGAGCGTAACGTGGATCGTGTCGTCCTTGAGGCCCTTGTGCCCCCAGCGCTTGGCAAGCGCGCCCGAAAGCATTGCACCGGCCGAACGGTCGACGTTCTTGATCTCAGCTTCGAAGGCCACCGGGACCTTGGTTTCGAGCGCCAGCTTCGCTTTCTCGATCAGGCTGCGGTCGAGAACGTCATCGATCGGGTGGTTCTGGCGTTCCGTCCAGTAGGTCGCTTCCTTCGGGGCTTCCACCTTGTGGAAGATCTTGGAGAAATCGAGACCCTTGGCCTTCCAGTGCTCGATCATCCGGTCGCGCTCGAGCAGTTCCGAAGCACCGATGATGTCGTCAAGTTTGCTCACGCCGAGCGAAGCAAGAATTTCGCGTACCTCTTCCGCGACGAAGAAGAAGTAGTTGATCACATGCTCCGGCGTACCCTTGAAGCGCTTGCGGAGCACCGGATCCTGGGTGGCGACACCGACCGGACAGGTGTTCAGGTGGCACTTGCGCATCATGATGCAGCCGGCGGCAATCAGCGGCGCGGTGGCGAAGCCGAATTCGTCGGCGCCGAGCAGCGCGCCGATGATGACGTCACGGCCGGTTTTCAGGCCGCCGTCGACCTGCAGTGCAACGCGCGAGCGCAGGCCGTTCAAGACGAGCGTCTGTTGCGTCTCTGCAAGGCCGATTTCCCACGGGCTGCCGGCATGTTTCAGCGAGGTGAGCGGCGAGGCGCCGGTACCGCCGTCGAAGCCGGCAATGGTGATGTGGTCGGCGCGTGCCTTGGCGACACCCGCAGCGACGGTGCCGACACCCACTTCGGACACCAGCTTGACCGAGATATCGGCCTCCGGGTTGACGTTCTTCAGGTCGAAGATCAGCTGCGCCAGATCCTCGATCGAATAGATGTCGTGGTGCGGCGGCGGCGAGATGAGGCCAACGCCCGGCGTCGAGTGCCGGGTCTTGGCAACGGTCGCATCGACCTTGTGGCCGGGAAGCTGGCCGCCCTCGCCGGGCTTCGCGCCCTGCGCCACCTTGATCTGCAGCACATCGGCATTGACCAGATATTCGGTGGTGACGCCGAAGCGGCCCGACGCGATCTGCTTGATCGCCGAGCGTTCCGGGTTCATCGACCCGTCCGGCAGCGGCAGGTAACGATCACTCTCTTCACCGCCCTCGCCGGTGTTCGACTTGCCGCCGATCCGGTTCATGGCGATCGCCAGCGTCGTATGCGCCTCGCGGCTGATCGAGCCGAAGGACATGGCCCCTGTCGAGAAGCGCTTGACGATCTCCGATGCCGGCTCGACCTCCTCGACCGGGATCGGCTTGCGGCCGAGATCCTCGGCGCTCTTTATGGTGAAGAGGCCGCGAATCGTGTTCATCCGCTGCGCCTGCTCATTCATCATCGCCGCGAATTCGCGATAGCGGTCCTCGGCATTGCCGCGCACCGCGTGCTGAAGCGAGGCAATCGCATCCGGTGTCCAGGCATGGCTTTCGCCACGCATGCGGAAGGCATATTCGCCGCCGATATCGAGTGCGTTTGCGAGCACCGGATCGGCGCCGAAGGCGGCCTTGTGGCGGGCGACCGTCTCGGCCGCGATCTCTTCGAGGCCGATGCCCTCGATCGTCGTTGCCGTACCAAAGAAATACTTGTCGACCAGCTTCGACGACAGGCCGACCGCGTCGAATATCTGCGCGCCGCAATAGGACTGGTAGGTCGAAATCCCCATTTTGGACATGACCTTGAGGATGCCCTTCCCGACCGCCTTTATATAACGGTAAACGATTTCGCTGGCGTCGACCTCCTTCGGGAACTCGCCGCGCTTGTGCATGTCGATGAGCGTGTCGAAGGCCAGATAGGGGTTGATTGCCTCCGCGCCATAGCCGGCGAGCAGGCAGAAGTGATGCACTTCGCGCGGCTCGCCGGACTCGACGACCAGGCCGACCGAGGTGCGCAACCCCTTGCGGATCAGGTGGTGGTGGACCGCCGCGGTCGCGAGCAGGGCAGGGATTGCGACGCGATCCGGCCCGACCTGCCGATCGGAGAGCACGATAATGTTGTATCCGCCCTTCACCGCCGCTTCCGCCCGCTCGCATAGGCGATCGAGCATTTCCGGCATGCCTTCGGCACCACGCGAGATGTCATAGGTGAAATCAAGCGTCTTCGTGTCGAACCGGTCTTCCGTGTGGCCGATCGAGCGGATCTTCTCGAGGTCCCCATTGGTAAGGATCGGCTGACGTACCTCCAGCCGCTTCGCATGCGCCATGCCCTCATGGTCGAGGATGTTCGGGCGCGGCCCGATGAAGGAGACGAGGCTCATCACCAATTCCTCGCGGATCGGATCGATCGGCGGGTTGGTGACCTGCGCAAAGTTCTGCTTGAAATAGGTGTAGAGCAGCTTCGGCTTGCTGGACATCGCGGAGATCGGCGTGTCGGTGCCCATCGAGCCGATCGCCTCCTGTCCGGTCGTCGCCATCGGCGACATCAGGAGCTTAGTGTCCTCCTGCGAGTAGCCGAAGGCCTGCTGGCGGTCGATCAGCGACACGTCGCGGCGAAGCGCCCTCGGCTCGACCGGCTTCAGGTCCTCGAGGATCAGCTGGGTGTCATCGAGCCACTGCCGGTATGGATGCCTGCTGGCGAGCGCCGACTTGACCTCTTCGTCGGAGATAATTCGGCCCTCTTCCATGTCGATCAGCAGCATCTTGCCCGGCTGCAGCCGCCATTTCTTGATGATCCTGTCCTCGGCGACCGGCAGCACGCCGGCTTCCGACGCCATGATGACGCGGTCGTCGCTGGTGACGATATAGCGTGCCGGGCGCAGGCCATTGCGGTCGAGCGTGGCGCCGATCTGCCGGCCGTCGGTGAAGGCGACCGCCGCCGGACCGTCCCACGGCTCCATCAGCGCCGCATGGTATTCGTAGAACGCCTTCCGCTCCTGCGACATGAGCTGGTTGCCGGCCCAGGCCTCGGGGATCAGCATCATCACCGCATGCGCGAGCGAATAGCCGCCGCGGACCAGGAATTCGAGCGCATTGTCGAAACAAGCCGTATCCGACTGACCCTCATAGGAGATCGGCCAAAGCTTCGAAATATCCTCGCCGAAGAGCGGAGACGAGACGGAGGCCTGCCGTGCCGCCATCCAGTTGACATTGCCGCGCAGCGTGTTGATCTCGCCGTTATGGGCAACCATGCGATAGGGGTGGGCGAGCTTCCAGGACGGGAAAGTGTTGGTCGAGAAACGCTGGTGCACCAGCGCCACCGCCGACTGAAAACGCTCGTCGGACAGGTCCTTGTAATAGGCGCCGACCTGATAGGCGAGGAACATGCCCTTGTAGACGACGGTCGTAGTCGACAGCGAGACGATATAGAAGCCGAGATCGCCGCCGTCCGCTTCCGCATAGATGCGGTTGGAAATCACCTTGCGCAGCGTGAACAGCCGGCGCTCGAACTCGTCATTGGTGGCGGCGTCAC
>JAPSJG010000360.1 GCA_031178305.1 Sinorhizobium sp. | reverse complement strand
GTCGGCTCAATAACAAACACCCGGATCGGGCCGCCCCCCTTTTCGTGGTCTGGCTTGAGCATTGTCGTGACCGCGTATTTCCCTTCGCCGAAACCGAGCACCACATATGGCAGCAATTTCGACTCGACCCCGAAGGGATCTAATTGCTTCACAGTTGCCGGGCTTTGTCCGATTGTGTGTTCGACGAAGAGTTTTCCGCCCGGTGCCAACTGCCCGATCCAAGTGGTGAACGCCTTTTTGGGATCGTGGGCGTGGTCATGGGAGTTCGTGTAGACGAAATCGAATTGACCAGTCCAATCCGTATTCTCGTTGTGAAAATCCCATTGGGTGAGCCCGTATTGGGGCGCTGTTTCCGAGATATCGGTGCCGATAACCTCGACACCCAGGCGATCCGCGAACCATCGAACTTCGGTTCCGTTTCTGGACCCGTGGCATAGGCCCTTTTTCGCGCCGGGAATATTCTCGCGGATATATTGGCAGATCACATTGATGGTGGCTTCATCCGCCCACACCTGGTCGATTTTGCGTTTGTTGCCTTCGGTTTGAATGGCAACATACTGTTCATAGCTGGAGTAGCTCATGAGGCGGTAATCGGCATGAATGTCCTCGCTCCCGCTCTGTGAAACGGAATACCCCCGTCTCAGCAGATATTTGCGAGCCGCCTTTTCTATGAACTTCATCTCATCCGCCTCTCTATGCTTCCAGCAAGCGAAGCTCGCTTAAAGCAACCCCTATACAAATTCAACCAACAAGGTGAACCATGGACCAAACCGTGCCTGCCGGCGCGGCGATCCTGCTCGACTTCATCCGGGAAACGGAAGTCGGGCGGGGCGACCGCGCGTCCTATGACGTGATCTTCGGCAACAACCAGCACAAGCTGCCGCGGCCGATAACATCCATGACGCTTGACGAGGTCGAGGCGGCGCAATCGGGCTGGTCCAGCCGGTTCGGGTCGAGTGCCGCCGGCGGCTACCAGTTCATGAAGAACACGCTGGACGCGCCCCGCACGCTGAGGGACATCGAAGGCGAAATGGGGCTCACGGGCCAAGAGAGGTTCACGCCCGACTTGCAGGACCGCATGGCCTACCATCTCCTGAAGCGCCGCGGCTACCATGAGTTCATTGCCGGAAAGATCAGCCGGAGCGAATTCGGCAAGCGGCTCGCGCAGGAATGGGCGTCGTTGCCGGTGCTTGCGGACATGAAGGGCGCAACGCAGAAGGTCAGGCGGGGGCAATCCTATTATGCCGGAGACGGGCTCAACAAGGCGCTGGTGAGGCCGGAGACGGTGGAGGCGGTGCTGAAGCGGGTACTGGAGGCAGCGCGCGCGGCAGGCGGGGAGGCGGCAGGACGGGCGCCGGTGCCCGTTGCGGAGCGGGAGCGACAGCGGAAAGCGATCCGCAAGTCCGGCCGGTTCTGGACCTGGCTGCTGACGGCGGGCGGCTCGATCGTCACGGCGCTGAAGGAGCTCAACCTCGTGGCGCTCGACTGGCGGGTGCAGATGGCCATCCTCACCCTGATCGTGGGCTTCGCCATCTATGCGATCACCTCCATGCCGGCGGTGCGCCATGCGCTGGGGCTGAAGTGATGCTGCCGTGGATAAAGATCCTCGGCGGTGCGTTCGCGCTCGCGGCGCTCGCCTGGGCGGCGCTCCAGATCCGGGAGGACGGCGCGCAATCCGTCAAACAAGCAATCGAAAGGCAGAACAATGAAGCGGCTTTGCAATCGGCTGCTCGCCGTAGCGACTTTGACCGCTGCCTCGATGGGGGCGGCCTGTGGGACTTCGGCACCGGCAAGTGTCGCCGGCTTCAAGCAGGCGGTCGGAACTGACCTCATCGGCGCGCGCGGCGCCACGGCGGCGGACCAGCGCAAAATCGACCGGACGGTCGTCGGCATCTGCGCGGCGGCGGTGTGGTCGAAGGCGGAATGCTCAAGGCACGGGGAGGGGCGGGGATGATCGATGCCAGCGTTCACCAGCAACTCGGCACGCTGATTGCCGAGGTGAAGAACCTGCGCGAGGACTTTCGGCGCGCGGAAGACAGGTCCGAGGCTGGTCGCGCGCTTCTCAGCCGCAGGGCGGAAGAGCTGGTCGAGCGGGTGGGGACGCTCGAGGGCGCGATGGCCGTGGTCAAGGCCGACATCGCCGAGATGAAGCCGGTGACGGAGGATGTCCGCAAATGGAAGCTGATGGGCATGGGCGCGCTCGGCGTCATCGGGATCGGCGGCGCCTCGCTGGGGGTGACGTTTGCCGATGCGGTGAAGCGCGGGCTCGCCCTGGTGCGGGCGGGGTGAGGCGGAACTCCGGTCAATCGTCGTCGAAGTCGAAGAGGAGATCGCGGTAGCGGCGACTGGTAAGGCGCAGCGAGCGATCCGGTTCGATCACGTAGGTCTCATAGACCTGACGGCCGAAGCGATCGCGGAACTGGTGGGGCACGATGCTGCCGATCGGCGCCTTGGTGAGCTTGGTGCGCGGCTGTCCGCCATAGGTGATGCTGCCGGGGATCGGCTCGAGATAGGGCGAGTAGCCGACCGACGCCGTCGATGTGCAGGCGCCAAGCAGCAGGGTGCAAAGGACGGGCAGAGCGGTCTTCATGGGCAGTCCCTGGTTCGGGGCCGGCGCCTTTCGATTGCGCGGGCCTGTCATTGACGCTTCAATCGGTTGCGGCATTTTATCCTTTCCAGGGTGACGATGGAAGGAAACGAAGGTTTTTATCGCATTTTCCTGGTGACGCGCGGAAGCTTCGGCTGGAGCGCCTCAATATTTCCGTTGCATCGGAGGGGCTCTTTAGAGGATGTAGAAGGGAACTCGCCAGGCGGTAAGGGCGCTGCCGAACCGGATGCCCGTTTCAAACCGGCCGAGCGGGTGTGTCTCAGAAGGCCCGTGTCCGACCCGTCGTTTGCATCAGGTACCCGTCCATGACCGCCGAACAGCTCCTTTCATTTCTCGTCATCGGCGTCATGATGGTCTTCTTCATATGGGATCGTTTCCGATACGACATCGTCGCCTGTTCGGCGCTGATGCTTTCGGTCGCCGTCGGCATCGTGCCCTTCGACAACGCCTTCGACGGCTTCAGCGACGATATCGTCATCATCGTCGGCAGCGCGCTCATCGTCAGCGCGGGCGTTGCCCGCTCCGGCATCGTGGACGCGGCGATCCAGCGCTTCCTGCCGGATCTCCAGTCCGTGCGGGCGCAACTGGCACTGCTCGTCGTCACCGTGACCGTGCTTTCCGCCTTCATCAAGAATATCGGCGCGCTTGCGATCATGATTCCGGTCGCGTTTCAGTTTGCCCGCCGATCAAAGGTGCAGCCGTCGGTCTTCCTGATGCCGATGGCCTTCGGCTCGCTGATCGGCGGGCTGATGACGCAGGTCGGCACGTCGCCGAACGTCGTGGTCTCGCGGATGCGCGAGGAACTGACGGGCGAGAGTTTCTCGATGTTCGACTTCACCCCGGTCGGCGGCTCGCTTGCCTTCGTCGGTGCCGTCTTCCTCCTGTTTGCCTATCGCCTGGTGCCGGAGCGCAAGAGCCAGCAGGTTTCCATGCACCAGGCGATCGAGATCACCGACTATACGGCCGAAGCGGTTGCGACGTCCGGCTCGCCTGCGATCGGCAAGCCCGTCAGCAATCTCGTCAAGATCGGCGACGGCGGCGCGGTCGTCATCGCCATCTTCCGTCGCGGCACGCATCTGGCGCCGCTGCCGGACGTGTTGATCGAGCCCGACGATATCCTGCTGCTCGAAGGCGGGCCGGCTGCGCTCGATCGCATCGTCTCGCAGGCGAGGCTGAGGATCGCCGGGGACCGACTGCCGACGGCGGGGGGCGACAAGGGGCGTGCAGAGATCGAGGCGATCGAAGCGGTCATTGCCAGCGGGTCACCGCTCATCGGCATGTCCGCGGAGCGCCTGGCGCTCTTCAACAATCACGACGTCAACCTGCTTGCCGTGAGCCGGCAGGGCGAGCGGCTGAAGCAGCGGCTTGGCAGCATCAGGCTGCAGGCCGGCGATATCGTCGTGCTGCGGGGAGCGCGCGAGGAACTGCCGCCCTTCCTGCAGGACTTCGGATGCCTGCCGCTTGCGCAACGCGAGATCCTGCTCGGCACGATCCGGCGCGGGACCTTGCCGCTGGTCCTGCTCGCCATGGCAATGGGCACGACCGCCGTCGGCCTATTGCCGGTGCAGATCGCCTTCTTCGCTGCGGCCCTTGCGATGGTGATCTTTCGCG
>JAPSJG010000359.1 GCA_031178305.1 Sinorhizobium sp. | reverse complement strand
CGGAAGAAGGGGCCCGCAACGGCGTCGAGGTTTCCGGCACGCCCGCGACCGTCACAGGCGATGCGCGCCTGCTCGGCAGGCTCGTTCGCAATCTTATGCAGAACGCGCTGCGTTATGGCGGCCCGCCTGTCACCTCCACCGTGGCTCGGTCAGACAGCACGGTGGAACTCAGGGTCCGCGACCACGGCCCGGGCATACCGGATAGCGAAAGCGCCCGCGTTTTCGAGCCGTTTTATCGTCCCTCGGGACGCAGCGAGGCCGCGGGCGGGTGGGGCCTGGGACTGGCGCTGGTGCGCCAGATCGCCGAGCGCCACGGCGGCTCGGTCCGCTACGAATCTCCGCCGGGCGGTGGCGCCTGCTTCATCGTGACTTTCCCAGTGCAAGGGCCGCCGAAAGGATGACGTGAAAATAGGCCACTGCATGTCTCCTTAAATCGACCTCGATTTAAGGACAAAGTCATGCAGCAATTCAAAGTGCTATAGCGACCCTTGCGGGTCTGATAAGACGCGCGGCGCTGTAGAGCAGGGTGCGCTCAAATGCGTTCGCCCACCGCTCTATCCCTTTGTTCTTGCCGCAGTTGTGCGACGTCGGGTGATCCCACCTGACTGCAAAATGCTCTAGCCGCGCAAGCGGCTCAGGAACTGGGCGAAGACCATGCTGCCTTCCGGCCATGGGCCGTGGCCGGATTCGGCATTGATGTGACCGGCCTCGCCGGCATCGATCAGAAGCGAACCCCAGGCATTGGCGACGTCGCCCGCATGGTCATAGGAACCGAACGGATCGTTGCGGCTGGCGATCAAAAGCGACGGAAAGGGCAGGGGATCGCGCGGATAAGGCCCGAAGGTCATGAAGTGTTTCGGACGGATATCAGGGTTGTCGACATCCGGCGGGGCCACGAGAAAGGCGCCCGCGATCTTCCTCTTGCTGTGGGGCAGCGCATGAATCGTCGTGGCGACCCCGAGCGAGTGGGCGACGATCACCACCGGCTTCGCCGCGGCATTGACCTCCTCGACCATCCGCGCAACCCAATCCTCCCGCACCGGCTTCGACCACTCCGCTTGCACTACGCGGCGGGCGGTCGACAGCTTGCGCTCCCAGCGGCTTTGCCAGTGATCCGGACCCGAGTTCGTATAGCCGGGAACGATCAGGATATCTGCTTCGGAAACCTTCATGATCGGCGCGATTTGGAGCCGAATAGTGCCGAAGTCAAGGCGGAGGCGACAGGGCAAGCATTTTCTGTATAATCGAACTCGGCGGTCGCGGTTGACAGCGGCCATTTTTGCCGCGGTTGCGGGTGCCGTGCGCCGCTCTGGTTCGTTGAGGAGTGTGAGCCATGACAACCTTCCATGTTCTCTCGGGCGCGCAGGAGAGCGTTCAACCCGAGATACGAAAGATTGGCATTGCAGATGTATTTGATGCGTTGCGTCTCGGTCTGGACGACTTCCGCGAGAAGCCGTCGCATTATGTTTTTCTATGTCTCATCTATCCCGTGGCCGGTGTCGTCCTGATGACATGGAGCGCGGGCGCGAACATGCTGCCCTTGCTCTATCCGCTGGCATCCGGCTTCGCCCTCATCGGGCCCGTCGCGGCGATCGGTCTTTATGAGATCAGCCGCCGGCGCGAACTCGGCATGGACGCGCGCTGGCCGCACGCCTGGCGACTGCACCGTCATCCAGCGATCCCGTCGATCCTGGCGGTCGCCGGCCTCCTGTTCGTAATCTTCATTGTCTGGCTGCTGGTGGCCCAGGGCCTCTACGTAACGATGTTTGGGCCCACCGCGCCCGCGACGATCTCTGAGTTCTGGAACAATATCATCGGCACGGACGAGGGCTGGAACCTGATCGTCGTCGGCAATCTCGTCGGCTTCGTCTTTGCGGTGGTGGTGCTGTCGATCAGCGTCGTCACCTTTCCGATCTTGCTCGACCGCGACGTCGGCGCGCTGACGGCGATCGAGACATCGATCAGGGCGACGCTCGCGAACCCCATACCGGTCGCGACCTGGGGTCTGATCATTGCCGCGGGCCTCGTGATCGGCTCGATCCCGGTCTTCGTCGGCCTCGCCTTGATCATGCCGATCTTCGGCCACGCCAGCTGGCACCTCTATCGCAAATTGGTGGAGCCCGCCCGACAGGTGGCATCACCTGACGTCGCACAAATGCGGCAACAACAAATGAATGCGGGAGCATCCCGCGACTAAAGAGCGTGGCCGGCTTCAGACCGGCCACCGCACCTCCACATCGCGGAAAAACTTGTAATAGGATGAGATTTGCGCAGCTGTGTTCGATGACAGCTTGAGCTTGACGCCGATCTTGTCGCCCCGACACCAGCGCACGATGCCAGTGAGGTGACCGAGCTCCTCGCTCTCGATCGTCACCTCCTGACCGCTTCGAAGGCCGATGTCGAAAAGGAGCTGAAAACAGATTCCCTGGGCGGAAAGATCTATCACGATGCCGTTGGTCGATCCGGTCTTGCACGTCACCTTTCCGGTTATTTTGGCTTGATCGCGCGGGGAGACGCGCTGCCCGTTGTCCCTGAGGGCCATGGAAACCTCCACACCTGGTTTGACGGGCTTGAAATATTTCACGTAATGATTGAAAGCACGCTAATAAGATCGCCCGCATTTGAAGCAAGCGCTCAAATACGGGCGAAATCGTTCGACTACAGTGCTGCGCGTCTTTTCCTTAAATCGTGGTCACTTAGGGAGACATGCAGTAGCTTCGGCGATCAGGAGGTGCCGAAGACCCGGCGAAAGATCGTGTCGACATGTTTGGTGTGATAGCCGAGGTCGAACTTCTCACGGATGTCCTCCTCCGAGAGTGCCGCGCGGACTTCCTGGTCAGCCAGCAGCTCCTCGAGGAAGTCCTTGCCCTCTTCCCACACCTTCATGGCATTGCGCTGAACGAGGCGATAGGCATCTTCGCGCGACGCCCCGGCCTGGGTGAGGGCGAGGAGAACACGCTGGGAGTGGACAAGTCCGCGGAACTTGTTCAGGTTCTTCATCATGTTATCGGGATAGACGACGAGCTTGTCGACGACCCCGGCCAGCCGGACCAGCGCGAAATCGAGCGTCACGGTGGCGTCCGGGCCAATCATGCGTTCGACCGAAGAGTGCGAGATATCGCGTTCGTGCCAGAGGGCGACGTTCTCCATGGCCGGAACGACGAAGGCGCGGACCATCCTGGAAAGGCCCGTCAGGTTTTCCGTCAGGACCGGATTGCGCTTGTGCGGCATCGCCGAAGACCCTTTCTGGCCCGGCGAAAAATATTCCTCCGCTTCCAGCACTTCGGTGCGCTGCAGGTGGCGGATCTCGGTCGCGAGCCGCTCGATCGACGAGGCGATGACGCCGAGCGTTGCAAAGTACATGGCGTGGCGGTCGCGCGGGATCACTTGCGTCGACACGGGTTCCGGCTTCAGGCCGAGTGCCTTCGCAACATGTTCCTCGACGCGCGGGTCGATATTGGCGAAGGTGCCGACCGCGCCGGAAATAGCGCAGGTCGCTATCTCCTCGCGGGCGGCGAGAAGACGCTCCCTGCAGCGGTCGAACTCCGCATAGGCAAGCGCCAGCTTCACGCCGAAGGTGGTCGGCTCGGCATGGATGCCGTGTGAACGGCCGATCGTCACCGTATCCTTGTGCTCGAAGGCGCGGCGCTTCAGCGCTTCGAGCAGCTTGTCGATGTCGGCAACTAGGATATCGGTCGCACGGACGAGCTGCACGTTGAAGCAGGTGTCGAGAACGTCGGAGGAGGTCATGCCCTGGTGTATGAAGCGGCTATCCGGGCCGACGAATTCGGCAAGATGCGTCAGGAATGCGATGACGTCGTGCTTGGTGACCGCCTCGATTTCGTCGATGCGCGCAACGTCGAACTTTGCGGCTCCACCCTTTTCCCAAATGGTTTTTGCCGCCTCCTTGGGGATGACGCCGATCTCGGCCAGGGCATCGCAGGCATGTGCCTCGATTTCGAACCAGATGCGGAACTTCGTTTCCGGCGACCAGATGGCCACCATTTCCGGCCGGGAGTAACGGGGGATCATGGGCTCTATGCTTTCGTCGTCAGTGGAGGATGGCTGTGCCTCTAGCAAAGATGGCGGGTAAGCTCAACGCCGTTGACGCCCGTCCGAGAGCGCTGGATCACGTTCTTGATTCTAGGTCGGATCGACCCAAAATCATGAACGTGATCGATTCCGGGAAGTTAGCGCGGGATGCGGGCGGTTTAATCCCGCGCTAGCCAGAGGCTCG
>JAPSJG010000358.1 GCA_031178305.1 Sinorhizobium sp. | reverse complement strand
TGCTGGCTTACGGCGACAAGGAATATGTGCTGCCGGGTGTCTATCGCACGAAGGAAACGGCTCAGATTGCCGCCCAGAAATTCGCCTGGGAAGAGCTTGGCTGGAAACGTCGTGCGCCGGAAATCCGGGGAGCCTCCGAAGTTCCGGTTTGGCTACGCTGACTGAGTGGCGCGTCGCGGAAAGCAGACATGAGCCGCGAGAAGAAGGCCAAATGGTCGCAGGATGTGCACAGCGATGCACTGGATCTCGAGCCGGGGGTGTTCACCTGGGACGATCCGCGGAAAATCGCGCATTCGCTGAAGCGGTCGGCGGAAGCGAGTGACCGCCGCAAATCGAGCGCTTTTCGTTCGGCCATGTCCATGTTGACGTTCTACATCAATCGGGCCGGAACCGGCTTGAGCAGCGAACGAAAGTCGGTTCTCGAAGAGGCGAAGGACGAGTTGCGAAAGGATTTCGGCCGAAAGCCCGAGTGAGGCGGGTTCTTCGCGCGAGGGGGCGCATTTCATGGTCTACAAACTCTACTATTGGGACGGGATACCCGGACGGGGCGAGTTCGTGCGGCTTGCGTTAGAGGAGGCGAACGCCGAATATGTCGACGTTGCCCGCAGGCCTGGGGGCACCGCGGAAATGCTGAAGCTGATGAGCGACGCCGGCGCCGGTACCATCCCCTTCGCACCGCCGTTCCTGATCGATGGCGATCTCGTCATTCCGCACGTCGCGAATATCCTGTTCTATCTCGGCCCGAGACTTGGCTTGGCGCCAAAGGACGAAGGCATGCGCCACGTCGCCAACGGTTTGCAACTGACGATCACCGACTTCGTCGCCGAGATCCACGACACCCATCATCCTGTCGGCGTGTCGCTCTATTACGAAGAGCAGAAACAGGAAGCGCTGAAACGCTCGCCCGGTTTTCTAGCGGAGCGACTGCCAAAATTTCTCGGCTATTTCGAACGCATCCTCAATCAGAACCCGACGGGCAGGCAACAGGTTCTCGGCAAGGTGCTGAGCTACGTAGACCTCTCGCTCTTTCACATTGTGGAGGGTCTTCGCTACGCATTCCCGAATGCCATGCGTGCCAGCGAGGGGCGCGTACCGGCCTTGATCGCACTCCATGACGCGGTCGCCGCCCGCCCGCGAATCCGCAGCTATCTCGCCTCCGATCGTCGCCTCTCATTCAACGAGTCCGACATCTTCCGCAACTATCCGGAACTCGATCGGCAGGATTGAAACGTGTCCGCGCCCCGACCCTTGGGACTTCTCGGGCCGGCAAGCGACGGAACAAAGAAGCTTACGTGCCGTTATTGCTGCGCAATGTAGGGCTTCAACGGTGAGGTGAGCACATGGAAAACGACGAGGAAGAACTCATCAGGCGTCGGGCCTATGCGATCTGGGAGCAGGAAGGCCGTCCGGACGGCCAGCATCTCAGGCATTGGGAACGGGCATCTCAAGAAAGCCGGAGTTCGGCGCCGAATGGGGACAACCTCGGGCACGCAGGCGCGAGCCAAACCCCGCCGCAGCCTCGGCGCAGGTCGACGAGGAACGGAGTGCGTGGGCAATAAGGATTGCGGCGAGCTTACTGCATGTCCCCTTTAATCGGTATCGACTTAAGGAAAATGACATGCAGCGAAACGCTGCAACCTTTGCGCGTCTGAATAGGACGCGAGTGCCGGCCGTCACGCTCTCAAGGACAGCCGGCATTCTGCCGACCGGGCGCGCGGAAACGAGCTTAGGCTCTCGTTCATGCCTTGATTGGGAGAGAGACATGCAACCGATGGAAGACAGCGGCCGAAGTTCAACGAACCCCGCGCCCGGTCAGCCCGCTCAGGACTATGGCTCCGGCGATCAGGAGACCGGTCATACGCGACAAGCAGCGGCAGAGCCTGCGGATGTCCCAGGCCACGACGCCGCCGGCGGCGAGACCTGGAACAGGGTGCTTGGCAACAACACCAGCGCCGGAATGGTGCGGCTGCTCGGGGCAGTCGCGCTTTTCATCCTGATCGGTGCATCATTGTTCTGGCTCGCCGACTGACGGGGCACTTGGCGCCGAGGCGCACCCTATTGCTGCGCCGGGGCGGAATTCTGAAGTTTTTCCTGGACCTTCTTGGCAAGCGCCGGATCGTTTTGGGCGGCGGTCAGAATGGTCGTATATTCCTGCACCGAGATGGGAGAGGCCTCCACCGCCTTGACCATTTGCTGGCTGGCTTCGGTCTGCAACTTCTCCTTTGCCGCTGCATCCGACGTCGCCCCGATCTTCGTGGAATATTCCTGCCTGACCTTGTCGACCTGAAGATAGGCTACCGCGAAGGCCTCGAGTTTCTCGTCGCTGATGGGGGCTGCCTGTGTTCCCGTTTGACCTTCCGTCGGCTGTGCTTCCTGCGCCTGGGCGAGTTCCAGTGCCGACGCCGGGCTGAAGATCATCAAGCTGAAGACTGCAGCGGTCAACGATGCAACGGATGTGTAACGAGCGATCATTTTCATTCCTCTCTGACATGCAAGACGTGGTCGGCAGCAAAACCGCCTGCTCAAATCGTTCCGACTCGAGCCGAGACGGAGCGAAGCCTGACCATGCGGGCCGCAAAAGGGCTCGATGCGGCGGTGGCGGGGTTTTTTGCTGACCATTGCGCGGCAGCTTTGTGGCCCGACACTACAGCGCCGGGCGTCCTTCAGGACGCACAAAGGACGCTGCAGTCTTTGGATCTGCGTATCATGCTTTCCGAAAATCGGTTCCGATTTTCGGGCCGATGTGCTAGCGCCGGGTTGCTTCTGCCAGCCGCAAACGGCCGGCCCTGCCGAGAATTTTACGCCAAGTCGGGCTTTCTCGCTCGGATCGCGTAGCGGTGCTGGCTCTTGCGCGCGAGCCCCTTGAAGAAGTTCCAGTTCTTTGCCTGCGCTCGGTGGATTTCGCCAAGATCGGTATCGACTTCGATATCGGTGAAGCCGGCATTGCGGAGGAGATCGACCACCGCTTCAGCACGCGCGCCTTTGGCGAAGTAGACGCGGGAGAGAATGCTGCGATGGGTTTCCATCATCTCCCGCGAATGGATCGGCGTGTCCGGTTTGAAAATTCCCGTGCGCTGGCCCCAGGCGCTGAGCTTTCCGAAAAGCTGTTCCAGCGCATTGGTACTGACGAAGTCGCCGTCGACGATCAGCGCCGTCCCGCCGGGTTTCAGCACGCGCAGCCATTCCGCGAAGGCCGCGGCCGGATCGACGAGCGTCCAGACCAGATGCCGGTTGACGACGACATCGTACCAGTCATCCGGCTCCATCGTGTTTTCCGCGTCGCCGGTCCGGAAGGAAATCTTGCGGTTGCGGTCGGTTGACTTCCGGCGGGCTCGCTCGAGCATGGGTTCGGCCCAGTCGAGACCGGTTACGTTGAAGCCGAGATCGTCGAGCAGATGGGAGATCACACCGGTCCCGCTCGCAAGATCGAGTGCCATGCGACCATCGCCGCGCCCGAGATGACGCAGGAAGAGCCGATGCCAGGCGGTGCGCTCGTCCTCTGAGAAGATTTCATGCCCCGGAGAAAGGTCGAAGGTGGCGGCCCGATCCGACCAATAGGCCTTGATCTCGTCGCGAAGATCGTAGTTCCGCCGCTCTGCCAAGTCGCTCATCGGTGCACTGGTTCCCTCATATTTGGAAGGGTTCTAAAAGATAATTGTTGACTAGCAAAGTCATGAAACTATAGATCGCATCAATTTTCCACCGGAGCGACAAACAATGAGTATTTTCACCAGGGTGGCCGCCGCCGCCGCGGGACTTTGCGTGCTCTTTGCGAGCGCAGCACTCGCCGATACCGTCAAGGTGACCGACATCACCGGTCGTGAAGTCGAGGTCAACATACCGGTGGAGCACGCGATTCTGGGCGAAGGCCGCCAGATCTATTTCGTTGGCGCTCTCGACAAGGACGACCCTTTCAAGCGCGTCGTCGGCTGGCGTGACGATTTGACCAAGGCCGATCCCGAAAGCTATGCCGCCTATCTCGCCAAATATCCCGACATCGCCAAGTTGCCGACTTTCGGCGGCATGAAGGATGGCACCTTCGACATCGAGCAGGCAGTCGCGCTGAAGCCAGACGTCATGCTGATGAATATCGATGCCAAGACGGCGACGGAAGAGGCCGGCTATATCGAGAAACTCGAAAAGGTCGGCATTCCGCTCGTCTACGTGGATTTCCGCGAAAAGCCGATGGAAAACACCGAGCCCAGCATGCGCCTGATCGGCAAGCTGTTCGGCAAGGAGGAGAAGGC
>JAPSJG010000357.1 GCA_031178305.1 Sinorhizobium sp. | reverse complement strand
GCCTCTTGGCCATTCTCATCCTCTCCTTCATGGTATGGGGCGGGCAGACCATGATGATCCAGGGCGCGGCCGACTCGGTGGTACAGGTCGGCGACGTCAAGGTATCCGCCAGCGATTTTCGCCTCGCTTACGAGCGCCAGCGGAGCCTCCTCTCGCGCCAGCTCGGAACTCCGCTCTCGCGACAGCAGGCTCGCGCATTCGGCGTCGAAACGCAGGTCTATTCGCAACTCGTCGCGGGCGCTGCTCTCGACCAGCTGGCAGAGGACATGAATCTCGGCCTCTCCGAGGATCGGCTCGCAAGGCTCATCGGCGAAGACCCTGCCTTTCACAGCGCGAACGGTCAGTTCGACCGGCTGACCTTCTCGAGCGTGCTGCGCAACGCAGGCCTGACCGAAGGGGACTATATCCGCAACCGCGCCCAGGTGGCGGTGCGTTCCCAGATCGTCGATGCAGTCACCGACGGGTACAAGCCGCCGCAGGTGCTTGCCGAAGCAATCGCCAAATATCGCCACGAGACGCGAACGATCGACTATCTGATGCTCTCCAACGCGAACATCGATCCGGTGAAGGCGCCGGGCGACGACGTGCTCGCTCCTTGGTTCGAAAGACACAAGGCGAACTATCGCGCACCGGAATATCGCAAGTTCAGTTATATCAAGCTCGAACCGGAGGATCTCGCAGCCCCCGAGACCATCTCGGAAGAGGAACTGCGCGCCGACTACGAGAAGCGCAAGGAGACCTTCCGGTCGCCGGCAACGCGAACCATTGAACAGCTCTCTTTCCCCTCCCGTGAAGCGGCCGATGCCGCCGCGGCAAAACTTTCCGCCGGCACCTCCTTCGACGACCTCGTCAAGGCCGAAGGCAAGGGTGCAAGCGATGTCCTGCTCGGTGATTTCACCAAGGAGAGCATGCCCGACGCCAAGCTCGCCGATGCCGCGTTCGCCGTTACCTCCGATGGCGGCGTGACCCCGGTCGTCGAAGGCGGATTCGGGCCGGTCATCCTGCGCGTCACCAATATCCGGCCGGAAACCGTGCGCGGCTTCGACGAGGTGAA
Source organism: Sinorhizobium sp. (assembly GCA_031178305.1). Classification (GTDB taxonomy): domain Bacteria; phylum Pseudomonadota; class Alphaproteobacteria; order Rhizobiales; family Rhizobiaceae; genus Sinorhizobium. The sequence goes on along the minus strand of JAPSJG010000357.1, from coordinate 3,257 downwards.
GGAGGAGCTTCGCAAGGAAATCGCCCTTGACGCTGCCCGCGATCAGCTGATCGGCCTCCACGCCAAGATCGAGGATGAACGCGCCGCCGGCGTACCCGTCAAGGAAGTGGCCGAGCAGTTGAATCTGAAACTCGTCAACGTCGATGCGATCGATGCGACGGGCAAGGACCAGAACGGCGATGAAGTCGCCGGGCTGCCCGAGCAGCGCACTCTCCTTCAGGAGGTCTTCAAGGCGGAAGTCGGGCTCGACACGCTCGCGGTCAACATCGGGCGCGACGGCTACCTGTGGTTCGATCTCGAAGAGGTGATCCCCGCCCGCGACCGCACGCTCGACGAGGTTCGCGACGAGGTGGCGGCCGACTGGACCGCCGAACAGCAGCGCGTCGCCCTGGCTGCCAAGGCGACCGAACTGAAGGAGCGCATCAGGAAGGGCGAGACGTTTGCCGCGATTGCGACCGAGCTCGGCCTCACAGTGGAAACCAAGACCGGGCTGAGCCGCTCGACCCAGGACGCCGCCCTGAGCCAGCCCGCGATCATGGCGGCTTTTGGGGGGCCGAAGGGGCATGTCGCCAACGCGCCGGGCATGGGCGGCGAGGGCCAGATCCTTCTCCAGGTGACCGCCGTGGACGACAGCGCACCGCCGAACGCCCTCGACGACGACAGCCGTCAGATCGAGGCGATCGCCCGGGCGAGCGGAGACGACATTCTCGACCAGATGGTCTTCACACTGCAGTCGGCCTATGGCGTATCGATCAATCAGACGCTGGCCGAACAGGCATTGGCACAGCAGTGACGGGCAAGGAAACGACGCATGAGTGATTTGAAGCCGTTCGTCGCTAAGGTCGCGGCGCGTGAGGCCCTTAGCCGGGACGATGCGCGTGCCGCCTTTGAGATCATCATGTCGGGGGCGGCCACACCCTCGCAGATCGGCGGCTTCCTCATGGCGCTCCGTGTGCGCGGAGAGACCGTCGACGAGATCGTCGGAGCCGTCGGCGCAATGCGGGCGCGGATGCTGACGGTTGAAGCGCCGGAGGATGCGATCGACATCGTCGGGACCGGCGGTGACGGTGCGGGCACCTACAATATTTCGACGCTCGCATCGCTGATCGTCGCCGGCGCGGGGGTTCCCGTCGCCAAGCACGGTAACCGGGCGCTGAGCTCGAAATCCGGCACGGCCGATGCCCTCTCCTGCCTCGGCGTCAAGCTCGATATCGGACCGGAAACGATCGCCCGCTGCATCCGGGAGGCCGGGGTCGGTTTCATGTTCGCCCAGCAGCATCATTCGGCCATGCGCCATGTCGGGCCCACGCGGGTGGAACTCGGCACGAGAACGATCTTCAACCTGCTCGGGCCGCTTTCGAACCCGGCCGGTGTGAAAAGGCAACTCGTCGGTGTCTTCGCGCCGCAATGGGTCGATCCTATCGCGGAGGTCCTGCGCGATCTCGGCTCCGAGTCCGTCTGGGTGGTCCACGGCGATGGGCTCGACGAGATCACCACGACGGGGGTCACCAAGGTGGCGGCGCTCGAGGATGGAAATGTCAGCAGCTTCGAACTGACGCCGGCCGATTTCGGCCTCGCCACGGTAACACTCGAGGTCCTGAAGGGTGGCGACGGCGCGCACAACGCCGCCGCTCTGCAGGCCGTACTCGATGGCGAGGAAAATGCCTATCGGGACATTTCGCTTGCGAATGCCGCCGCTTCGTTGATGATAGCGGGACGCGCCAAGGACCTCACGGAGGGCATGGCACTTGCACGCAAATCCCTTGCGAGCGGTGCCGCGAGAACCGCCCTGCAGCGGCTGATCACCGTCTCCAATGCCGCCTGAGGAGAGGACATGACGGATATTCTGCGCAAGATCGAGGCCTACAAGCGCGAGGAGATCGCCGCCGCGAAATCGCGCATTTCGCTCGACGAATTGAAAGCGCGAATCGCGGACCAGCCGGCGCCGCGCGGCTTTCATGCCGCACTTGCGGCGCGACGGCAAAAGAGTGAATTCGGACTGATCGCCGAGATCAAGAAGGCGAGTCCGTCGAAGGGCTTGATACGTCCGGACTTTGATCCGCCGTCGCTCGCCAGGGCCTATGCCGCCGGCGGTGCGGCTTGCCTCTCGGTGCTCACGGACACGCCGAGCTTCCAGGGTGCGCCGGAATACCTGACTGCGGCGCGCGCCGCCTGCTCGCTTCCTGTGCTGCGCAAGGACTTCATGTTCGACAGCTATCAGGTTTTCGAGGCCCGTGCTTGGGGCGCCGATTGCATCCTCTTGATCATGGCGTCGCTTGGCGATGACGACGCACGGCGGCTCGAAGACGCCGCCTTTACGCTTGGCATGGACGTGCTCGTCGAGGTGCATGATGCGGCGGAAATGGAGCGCGCCCTTCGGCTGTCTTCGCCGCTCGTCGGCATAAACAACCGCAATCTACGGACGTTCGAAGTCAACCTTGCCGTTTCCGAGGAACTGGCCCCGATGGTTCCTGCGGATCGCTTGCTCATCGGGGAAAGCGGCATCTTCACCCATGAGGACTGCCGGCGCCTCGAACAGAGCGGCATCACCACCTTCCTCGTCGGCGAAAGCCTGATGAGAAAGGACGACGTCGAGGCGGCGACGCGCATGCTGTTGACCGGCTCCGAAACTGTCTTGGCAGCGGAATGAGCGAGCCTCGCCTCAGCCATATAGATAGTACCGGCGAGGCCAACATGGTCGATGTCGGCGACAAGGCGGAGACCGTTCGCGTCGCTGTTGCCGAAGGCTTCGTTCGGATGCGGCCGGAGACGCTGGCCCTGATCCTCGAAGGCAATGCCAAGAAGGGGGACGTGATCGGCACCGCCCGGCTTGCCGGGATCATGGCCGCCAAGCAGACGGCGAGCCTCATACCCCTCTGCCATCCGCTGATGCTGACCAAAGTGTCGGTCGATATCGTTCCCGACGAGACGCTTCCGGGCTTGCGCCTGGAGGCAATGGCAAAGCTCACCGGCCGAACCGGCGTGGAGATGGAAGCGCTGACGGCCGTCAGCGTGGCCTGCCTCACGATCTACGACATGGCCAAGGCCGTCGATCGCGAGATGGAGATCGGCGGCATTCGCCTCGTCAGCAAATCAGGCGGCCGGTCGGGCGACTATCGGGCGCAGGGAGACCGGCGTTGATGTCGCTGCTCCCGGTCGAAGAAGCCCTGGCGAGGGTTCTTGCCAAGGCTCGGCCGCGTCTGGAAACGGAGCGGCTCCCATTGCACGATTGCCTCGGCCGCGTGCTCGCCGAAGAT
>JAPSJG010000356.1 GCA_031178305.1 Sinorhizobium sp. | reverse complement strand
TCGCGCGCTTTCTTTCCGCGAGGGGCGACGTCGCCGGCGTGGTGGGCATCGGTGGTGGGGGCGGGACGTCGATCATAACGGCTGGGATGCGCAGGTTGCCGCTCGGGCTTCCGAAGGTCATGGTCTCGACGCTCGCGTCCGGCGACGTGGCACCTTATGTCGACATCTCCGACATCATCATGATGCCGTCGGTCACCGATATGGCTGGGCTCAACCGCCTGAGCCGCGTGATCCTGAAAAACGCCGCCGAGGCGATCACCGCTATGGCGAAACGGCCGGTGAAGGAAACGGCCTCGAAGCCCGCTCTCGGCCTTACCATGTTCGGCGTGACGACGCCCTGCGTGACTGCCATCGTCGATCGACTGAAGACCGACCATGACTGTATGGTCTTCCACGCCACGGGCACCGGCGGACGCACGATGGAGAAGCTTGCAGACAGCGGGCTTCTTTCGGGCGTGCTCGACATCACGACAACGGAGGTCTGCGACTTCCTCTTCGGCGGCGTCCTGCCCGCGACGGAGGATCGTTTCGGCGCAATTGCGCGCACCGAATTGCCCTATGTCGGCTCCGTCGGGGCGTTGGATATGGTGAATTTCTGGGCGCCCGAGACGGTGCCGGAGCGTTATGCCGGCCGACTCTTATACCGCCACAACCCGAACGTCACGCTCATGCGCACTACCCCCGAGGAGTGCGCCGCAATCGGAAGGTGGATTGGCGCAAAGCTGAACCTCTGCAAAGGGCGTCTCCGGTTCCTGATCCCGGAGAGAGGCGTGTCGGCGCTCGATATCGAGGGAGGCGCCTTCTTCGATCCTGCGGCGGATGCGGCGCTCTTCGACGCACTGGAAGCCACCGTCGAAAAAACCGAAGCGCGCCGCATCGTCCGGGTTCCGCGCCACATCAACGACCCGCAGTTCGCCGAGGCCGCCGTCGCGGCCTACCGAAACATCGCCAACCCCTGAAAGAGACGCCGATGCCAGCAGTCCCCCGCAAGACCATTCTCGAAAACTTCCACGGCATGATCGCCGCCGGCAAGCCGATTATTGGAGGTGGCGCTGGCACGGGGATTTCGGCCAAGGCCGAGGAGGCGGGCGGTATCGACCTCATCATCATCTATAATTCCGGCCGTTACCGAATGGCGGGCCGCGGCTCGGCTGCCGGCCTGCTCGCCTATGGCAATGCCAATGAGATCGTAAAGGAAATGGCGCTGGAGGTGCTGCCGGTCGTGAAGGCGACACCAGTACTCGCCGGCGTCAACGGCACTGACCCATTCGTGTTCATGCCGCAGTTTCTCGCGGAACTGAAGGCCATGGGCTTTTCCGGCGTACAGAATTTCCCGACCATTGGGCTATTCGACGGACGGATGCGGCAGAGCTTCGAGGAGACCGGCATGGGCTATGGTCTTGAGGTGGACATGATCGCCAAGGCCCACCGGCTCGACATGCTAACGACACCCTATGTCTTCAACGACGAAGAAGCGATCGCGATGACGAAAGCGGGTGCAGACATCGTCGTCGCCCATATGGGCGTTACCACGGGAGGCGCGATCGGCGCCACTTCCGCGATGTCGCTCGACGACTGCGTGAGCGAAATCGACGCGATAGCGGCGGCCGCATGCTCGGTACGGAAGGACGTCATCGTGCTTTGCCACGGTGGACCGATCTCGATGCCGGAAGATGCACGCTACATCCTGGATCGCTGCCCAGGCTGCCATGGTTTTTATGGCGCAAGTTCCATGGAGCGCCTGCCGGCGGAGGTTGCGATCCGCAAACAGACGGAAGATTTCAAGGCGCTTGCCATCAGTACGGTGGTCTGAAGCGAGCGAAGATGCGGAGGAGGCCGCGGCATGGCAAAGGACGAATATTTTCTATACCCGAAGGATGTCGACAGCTTCGGCTTCGACTGGGGCCGGCTTGCGCTGACGGTCGCGCCGGAGGTGAACGGGGCCGAACGCTTCTCGGGTGGTGTGGTGGATTTGCCCAGCGGCGAGGGGCATGCGCGTCACAATCATCCGGGCGCGGAAGAAATCATTTTCGTCATCTCGGGCGAGGGCGAGCAGATGGTTGAGGACGAGAACGGCGATCCGGTGACGCAAAGGGTTAGGCCCGGTTGCACGATCTATGTACCGGAAAGCCGGTTTCATTCAACGAAGAACACAGGCCCCGGCCCGATGCAGCTTTTCGTGGTCTATTCACCGGCCGGCCCCGAGCGTGCGCTTCGGGATCTGCCGGATTTCCGATTAATTCCGCCGAGTGCTTGAGGGCGCGCGACAACGGCTTTCTGGGAGAAAATCCGTGGATATCAGCCCAAGAAAAACGGGTGCGGCGGAGCCGCCCTTCGATACGGCGAAACTCGACAGGCTCATGGAGGAGGCGGGCATCGATGTGCTGCTCGCGACCTCGAAGCACAATGCGCAGTACCTGATGGGCGGCTACAAATTCATCTTCTTCGCCACGATGGATGCGATCGGGCACAGCCGCTATCTGCCGATCGTCGTTTACGAGAAGGGCTCGCCCGACCACTCGGCCTATATTGGCAACCGCATGGAAGGAGGTGAACATCAGAACAACCCGTTCTGGACGCCCGCCGTCCATGCGGCGACATGGGGTACGCTCGACGCTGCAGCGCTCGCGGTCGAGCACCTGAAGAAGATCGGTAAAGCGGGTGCTCGCATCGGCATCGAGCCGCCCTTCCTGCCCTCCGATGCGCGGGATCTGCTGGCTTCTCGCCTTGAAGGTGCGCGTTTCGTGGACGCGACGCACACGCTCGAGCGACTGCGCGCTATCAAGACGCCGCAGGAACTGGAAAAACTCAAGCTCGCCTCGGAGCTCATCACGGACTCCATGCTCGCCACGATCGCGGCGGCACGCGAGGGATCTACCAAGGCGGAGATCATTGAACGGCTCAGGCGAGAGGAGACCAATCGCGGCCTGAATTTCGAGTATTGCCTGCTGACCCTCGGCGCTAGTCACAACCGTGCGGCCTCGCCGCAGTCGTGGGCGAAGGGCGAGGTGCTTTCGATCGATTCCGGCGGCAACTATCACGGCTATATCGGGGACCTTTGCCGCATGGGTGTGCTCGGCGAGCCCGATGCGGAGCTTGAGGACCTGCTAGCTGAAGTCGAGTCGATCCAGCAGGCGGCCTTCGCTAAGGCCAAGGCCGGGGCTACAGGCAGTGAGATGATTGCGGCGGCGGAAAAGATGCTGGAAAGCTCGCCGTCGGCCGCCTTTACCGATTTCTTCTGCCACGGCATGGGTCTCATCAGCCACGAAGCACCCTTCCTGATGACGAACCACCCGGTCGCCTATGAGGGGGTGGACGCGCATCGCCCTCTGGAGGCAGGCATGGTCATTTCCGTCGAGACGACGATGCTTCACCCGAAGCGCGGTTTCATCAAGCTCGAGGACACGCTCACCATCACAAAGGACGGGTACGAGATGTTCGGCAACAGAGGGCGTGGCTGGAATCCCGGGGCGGCATAGCGGGCGGCGAAATTCCTGCGAAAGGACGGAGCCCGGCGCACGGTAGTACACCGGGCTCGTAGTGTATTAATTGTGGTAGATCTCGGTGCCGAGAACCTTAAGGCACTCCCGCATGAAGGCGGCAAGGGCCGTCCAGCCCTTTGCCGATACCATCGTGCCGTCGACATGGGCCTTGGTGGGGGAGAGGTCGATATAGGTGCCGCCAGCCAGCGTGACTTCCGGCTCGCAGGCGCCGAGAGCGCCGACCTTTTTGCCGCGCACTACACCGTCGACCGCGATCAGAATTTGTACGCCGTGGCAAATCGTGAAGATTGGCTTCTGCTTTTCGTGGAAGTGCCGCACGATAGCCTGCACGCGTTTGTCGGTGCGGATATATTCCGGGCCACGGCCGCCGGCGCAGTAGACGGCGTGATACTCATCGAGTTGAGCCTCTGCTTCCGAAAACGTCTTGTTGATGACGACGTTATGGCCCGGTTTCTCGGTGTAAGTCTGGTCACCCTCGAAATCATGCAGGGACGTCTTCAGGATGTCCCCGGCCTTCTTGTCCGGGCAGACGACGTGGACCGTGTGACCGACGGCCTCCATGGCCTGCTGGAAGACGAAGATTTCGTATTCTTCGGTGAAATCACCGGTCAGCATGAGAATTTTCTTGCCTGGCATGTTTTCTCCTCCTCTTCTTGAAAGCCGCGGACGAACTCCTCGTTCGCCTGGATGGATTGGTCTCTCGTTTCAGTGACGCGCCAGTGAAAATGAGGCGGAAGATGCGAACAATCCTATACGATAAGGATAGTCGCGATTGGTCAGTGCTAATCGCCGTGCCAACAAGCAAGCTGACAGGCA
>JAPSJG010000355.1 GCA_031178305.1 Sinorhizobium sp. | reverse complement strand
GTCGAATTCTGCATTGGCGGGCTCGATCCCTGGTATGTTTACGGCGCCCATTGCGCTTCTCTGCGTTGATCGCAGCAAGCAGGCTGGTACCGGCGGTCGTCGCTTTGCTGGCGATCGCCGGCTGCAGCGGCGAAGACAGCGGCAAGGCGGCATCGCCCGCGGCGATTTCCGCAGCAATTCCCGTCGGCACAGGCTTTGACTTCTACGTCTTATCCCTCTCCTGGTCGCCCACCTGGTGCAAGGCCAACGACCCGAAGGGAAAGACGGATCAATGCGAACCCGGTGACGGGCATGGCCTTGTCGTTCATGGCCTGTGGCCGCAATACGAAAGCGGTTATCCGGAAGATTGCCCAAGCCGGGCGCCGAGGCGCGTCGCCGAGGCGCTCGGCCGGCAATATCTCGATCTCATCCCCTCCATGGGCCTGATCGGCCATCAGTGGCGCAAACATGGCACCTGCTCCGGGCTCGACCAGGCCGATTATCTCGCCGTCATACGGGCCGCGCGCGAAAGACTCGCCATCCCGCCGGACCTCCTGACCTCGACACAACCGCGCGACCTCTCCGTCTCGGCACTCGAAACGGACTTCGTGAAGAAAAATCCGGGGATGACGCCGAACATGATCGCCGTTACCTGCGAAGGCCGGCTTCTCGACGAAATCAGGATCTGCTTTGACAGGGAACTGAACTTCAGGGCCTGCCCTGAGGTGGACCGCCGGGCCTGCAGGAAAGGCACGGTGGTTGTGCCTCCTGCCCAATGACACAGAAAGACGCCGAATGAAGATCTTCTACTCGCCCGCCTCCCCCTATTCGAACAAGGTCCGCATGGCGGCCCATCACGTGGGCCTCACCGCGGAAAGCGTTTTGACGGACACCAACGCCAATCCGCCGGAACTCATCTCGAACAATCCGCTCGGCAAGATCCCGACCCTGATCACCGCGGACGGACAGGCGATCTACGACAGCCGCGCGATCATGCAGTTCATCGATCGCCAGACCAAGGGCACGCTCTACCCGAAGAAGCCGGCGAAGCGCACCGATGTCGAAGTGCTGGAGGCGCTTTGCGACGGCATTTGCGACAGCCTGCTTGCCATCGTTTACGAAAAACGCTCCCATCCTCCGGAAAAGGTGCATCAGCCGTGGATCGACCGGCAGTGGGAAAAGGTGGAGCGCGGTCTCGACTATCTCGACGCCAACCTGCCGAAAACCGGCGGCAAGCTCAATGCTGGCCACTTCGCGCTTGCAGCAATGCTGCGCTACATCGAATTGCGTTTCAGCGGCGAATGGCAGAAAGGCCGTCCCAAGCTCGAGAAGTGGCCCGCCAAATTCGAGAAGCACTTCCCCGACTATTCGAAGTTCAAGGCATGAAAAAAGGCCGGGTCGCCCCGGCCTTTTTTCGATCCGTTCTTCGGGATCAGAACTTCACGCCCATACCGACGCGAACGCTGTGCTCGTCATAGCCGGAGGAGACGTTGCTGCCACCGACGTTGAAGTCGCCGGAGCCGTAGTCCGTGTAGCGGTATTCGGCGCGGGCGGTGATATTGTCGGTGACGAAGGTTTCCGCACCGGCGCCGGCGGTCCAGCCGACCATCGTGTCCTTATCGGAACCGGCCGAGGTTGAAAGCTTGGACCGGCCAACGGCGACACCCGCCGTGCCGTAGACGAGGACCGGGTTCACATCGACGCCGACGCGACCGCGGATGGAGCCGTTGACGCCCTGCTCGACGCGGCGATCGCCGCGGTGCGAATCATTGCCGGCGTAGTTGATGTCGGCTTCACCGCCGTAAACCATCTGGCCGTCCTGGACGTTGTAGCCACCATAGAGGCCGCCGCCGAAGCCGGCCGACGTATTGCCGCCGGTCGCATCGGCTTCGCCGTGATGCCAGTTTGCCGTCCCGCCGACATAGGCACCCGACCAGTTCTTTACGGCCGGCTCGGTGTATTCGGCAGCCGGAGCAGCCGGAACCTCTTCGATCGCGTCGGCGGCATGGGCGGCCTGGAAGGCAACCAGAGCAACGGCCGAAGCCATGAGAGTGGTGGTGAGCGTACGCATACTATTCTCCTTTTCGAACCGGTGCCCCGAAACCGGCGTTGCGCCGTACCGGAACGCCGGACATTTCTTGATTAACCCGCCCGGTTGGCCGAAAATTGGACAGCAAATGCGGATTCTCAAGAGCCAAAATATGAAATTTCGGTGGCGCCAGCGCGGCGGAAATTTGATGTTGTTTTCATACAACAGGGTATTTATTAACTATAGTTTGAAATTAACGGAAACTATACTTTAACTTTGAAAAATAACTCAATTTACGCCGATCACTTTAATTTTTTCGAAATGAATGATTCAGGGCGTGTTCCAGCGTCCGGGTTCTGGCCTATATCTTGGCACTGTTGGAACAGGATTCGCAGGACGGAACGAAACATTGAAAAGGCAATTGAAGGCGGCGCTGGTTACAGGCGGCGCCCGACGGATAGGCAGGGCAATCGTTGAGGATCTGGCTGCGCACGGCTTTGCCGTTGCCATTCATGCGAATGGATCCATCGCCGACGCCGAGGCGTTGGCAGCAAGCCTCCATGCGGATGGTGTCAGAGCAGTTGCACTGCAGGCAGACCTGATGGAGGTCGACGCTGCGTCCCGTCTGATCGCCGAGGCTTCGGCCCGGATCGGCCCCCTCGATCTTCTCGTCAATAATGCTTCCGTGTTTAAAAAGGACAGCCTTGAACAGTTCGACGAGGAGGTCTGGGAGCGGCACTTTGCATTGCATGTGAAGGCTCCTTCCCTGCTCGCCCGCGATTTCGCCCGCCGGCGCCCGGCCGATGTCTCCGGCCTTGTCGTCAATGTAATCGACCAGCGCGTCTGGTCTCCAAATCCGCGCTTTTATTCCTATATGCTGTCCAAGTCGGCGCTCTGGACGGCAACCCGGACGATGGCGCAGGCGCTTGCCCCCGGGATTCGCGTCAACGGCATCGGACCCGGCCCGACCCTGCCGAACGAACGGCAGAATCGGGAGGATTTCGACGCGCAGGTCAATGCGCTGATCCTCAAGCGTGGCCCGGCGCTTGACGAGTTCGGACGCGCGATCCGCTTCCTTTTCGAGACCCCTTCGGTTACCGGACAGATGATCGCGCTCGATGGTGGGCAGCATCTGGCCTGGGAAACGCCGGATATTCGGGAGATAGTGGAATGAACGGGCGGCCGACGGATGGCGGCATCCTTTACGACGGCAGCGAGACCGACGACGAGGACGACCTCATCGAGGTGAACGAGAGCGAACGGCCAGCGCCGGCGATCGAGTGGGCGGAAGGTCAATCGGAAACGGAAGGCCTCAAAGGGGCCGAGCTGATCCAGGCCTTTGTCAAGCTCTTGCCGAACGGACCCGGCGTCTATCGCATGCTCAACGAGGCCGGCGACGTGCTCTATGTCGGAAAGGCCCGCAGCCTGAAGAAACGGGTAAGCAACTACGCTCAGGGGCGTGGGCACTCGAACCGCATCGCGCGGATGATCCGCGAGACCGCGAACATGGAATTCGTCACGACGCGGACGGAGATCGAGGCGCTGCTGCTCGAGGCCAACCTCATCAAGCGCCTACGTCCGCGCTTCAACGTGCTCTTGCGCGACGACAAGTCCTTTCCCTACATCGTCGTCACCGGCGACACTCGTGCGCCTGCGCTCTACAAGCATCGCGGCGCGCGCAGCCGCAAGGGCGATTATTTCGGCCCCTTCGCCTCCGCCGGCGCCGTCGGGCGCACGATCAATTCGCTGCAGCGGGCGTTCCTGCTCAGGACCTGCACCGACAGCGTCTTCGAAACGCGCACGCGGCCTTGCCTGCTTTATCAGATCAAGCGCTGTTCGGCGCCATGCACGAGCGAGATCAGCGATCAAGACTATGCGGAACTCGTTCGCGAGGCGAAGGATTTCCTCTCCGGCAAAAGCCAGGCCGTGAAGCAGACGATCGCCGCCGCCATGGCGGAGGCCGCGGACAATCTCGACTTCGAGCGCGCAGCGCTCTATCGCGACCGGCTGGCGGCGCTCAGCCACGTCCAGAGCCACCAGGGCATCAACCCGGCCGGGGTCGAGGAGGCGGACGTCTTCGCCATACGCCACGAGGGCGGGATTTCCTGCATCCAGGTGTTCTTCTTCCGCACCGGGCAGAACTGGGGCAACCGCGCCTATTTCCCCAAGGCGGATTCGGCTTTGCCGGCAAGCGAAGTGCTCAGCGCCTTTCTCGCCCAGTTTTACGATGACAAGCCCTGTCCGCGGCAGATCCTGCTCTGCGAGCCGGTCGCGGAACAGGAACTGCTCGCGCAGGCGCTCACCGAAAAATCCC
>JAPSJG010000354.1 GCA_031178305.1 Sinorhizobium sp. | reverse complement strand
GCTGCCGGCGTCGTTCGATCGGAGGACGAGATCCGCGCTCGCATGCTCGAATTCCTTGGCCAAGCCATCGAGCAGGTTCAGAACAACTGATCCAGCGATTTCACCATCGCCGCCCGGTCGGTCTGATCGGGCGGACTTTTTTTGAGCACGCCGAAGTCGTTTGCAGGAGGGGCCGACTTGCAAACCATCGCCCTGATGGGCCCTGTCCTGGAGAATGGTAAGAAGCTCACTCACGGCAGACCATGCCCTGCAACATCGCGGCGCGTGCGGCACTTGTTCATTGTAACCAACGTTTTGAGATAGATTGGCCTGTTTGCAATAATCGGATCCCGGTTTGATGTGAAGAGGTTGAGTCATGCCCCCGGATCCCTCGCGGCCATTCGAAGCTCCCGGTATGCCAACGCCGTCGAACGCCGAGGACGGCCTTCGCCTCCGCCTCAGACGCAATCGCCTGTTGGCGACATCCCTCCTGCTTTCGATGGCGGGGCTCTTCCTGGGCACCCATTTCGTCCCCGAGCCCGGGTTTGCTGTCAGGCTGCTGCGCGCTGCCGCGGAAGCGGGAATCGTCGGTGGTCTCGCCGATTGGTTCGCAGTGACCGCGCTCTTTCGTCATCCGCTCGGCCTTCCGATCCCGCACACGGCGATCGTGCCCACGAGCAAGGAGCGCATCGGTCAAACCCTGGGCCGCTTCCTGGAACGGCACTTCCTGACGGAGGAGGTGCTCGTGCGAAAGCTGAGGAGCGCCAAAATGGCTCAGCGCTTTGCGGCTTGGCTTGCTGCCCCGGCGACCGCACCGGTTCTTGCCGGAGCCGTGGCCTCGGCGCTGCCCTACGTGATCCGTACCCTGGACAACAAGGACCTGCAGGACTTTGCCCGGCGGAGCCTGGGCAAACAGGTGCGGCAGGCTGACATAGCGCCGGTCATGGGTCGTGCCATAGACGTACTGACTGCGAGCGGCGAGACGGATGTGCTGTTCGAACGCGCTCTCGGCGTAGCCGCGCAATGGTTGGAGGAAAATCGCGAGCAGATCTTCCACTTGGTCCGGGAACGCAGCCGCTGGTGGATTCCGCGGACCATTGACCAGAAGATCGCGGATGCGATCGTCACAGGCTCCGCAGATCTCCTGAACAAACTGCGCGAACCGGATAGCGACGTTCGGCTGAAATTCCGCGAGGCGCTCCACCGGGTTATCCACGACCTGGTCAATTCACCGGTACAGCGCGAGCAGATCAACGCTTTCAAGAACCGCCTCCTGGCACACCCGGAGTTGCAGGCGTGGATCGCGGCGGTCTGGCATGAGACCTCGCGCGTCATGTTGGAAGACCTGTCGCGGCCCAACTCGAAAGCCCGTATCGCGGTGGAGAAAGTCTGTCTGCTGGTCGGCCGCGCACTTGCGACCGACGAGGCCATGTTGAAGCATATTGACGCGCTCCTGGAGAGACTTGCCGTCTACCTGGTCTCGTGGCGCCACGAGATCGGTGCATTTGTCGCGGAAGTGGTCAGAAGCTGGGACACTCCCACTATGGTGGATCGGCTGGAATTGGTCGTTGGCAGCGACCTCCAGTATATCCGCATGAACGGCACCATCGTAGGCGCCCTCGCAGGCTGTTTGATCTTCCTGATATCCCAGCTGTTGGGTTGACTGCCACCCGCGGTGCGGTCGCGCGGTGTAGCGGGGTGTCGTATCTCTTCTCTCAACCTGTGAGTCCGCAGCGTCCTTGGATCTCCCTGAACAGTGGGCGCTTCTAGCCGGCGCAAAACGCATCTTCATTTCACTTGTTGCAAGAGCACCGAGCCCAGCAGTGACGGCGCCGCTGCGGCTTTACATTTCTTTACATCCGCCCGGAAGGCTCGAAACATTGTCCTGATAGCTTTTCCTCCATCGCAGCAGGTGCTGCGGAGCGAAAGGAGACTCACCATGGAAAAAGAGGACAAGAGCCTGTCGGGTCCGACCGTCGGCGATCCCGCGTGGACAGCATGGGGGCGGCGCGCCGCGATTGGCGGCCTCGCAGCCGTCGCCGTTGTCGGCGCGGTCGGTTATGCCGCCGCGCGCAGCGACGAATTCGGCTTCGGCATGGGCCGTTTCGGCGGCCATGTGATGCACGCGCATATGGGAGGTGGCTTTATGGAACACCGGATCGGCTCCGTGCTTGACGAACTCGACGCGACGCCCGAGCAGGAAGACAAGCTCTGGGATATCATCGACAAGGCCCGCACCGAGATCAGACCGACTTTCCGGGAGTTCCGCGAGACGCGTGAAGAGGTTATCGAACTCCTCGGCCAGCCGACCATCGACCGCGCCGCCGCCGAGAAGCTGCGCAGCGAGCGCGTCGCGGCCATCGACGAGGCCTCGCGCAGGATGACGATCGCGCTCCTCGATGCCGCCGAGGTGCTGACGCCGGAGCAGCGCACCAAGCTGGTCGAACATTTGAAGGAGCGCAGGGGCCGCGGCCGGTGATAATACCGATGGCGGTAGACTGAGTCGGGGCGACTGAACGGAGCGCAATGGATGGCGGAACGGGTCCTGATTGTTGACGACGACAAGCGCCTGTCCGCCATGCTTGCCGACTATCTCTCCGGAAACGGGTACACCGTCCACGCCGCGGCAACGGCAACGGCGGGCCTCGCCGACCTTAGCCGCCGTGCGCCGGATGTCGTGATCCTCGATGTCATGCTGCCGGACCTTGACGGCTTCGAGACCTGCCGGCGCATGCGCGCGGTCTCAGACGTGCCGATCCTCATGCTCACGGCCAAAGGCGAAGAGACGGACCGCATCGTCGGGCTGGAACTCGGGGCCGACGACTACCTGCCCAAGCCCTTTAACCCGCGCGAACTCCTGGCGCGGCTGAAGGCGATCCTGCGCCGCCGCAATGGTAGCGCGGCGGTTTCGCGGATCTTGCGCTTCGGACGGCTGGAGATCGATCCCGGATCTCGCTCGGCCAGGATCGACGGTCGCGAATGTGCGCTGACGAGTCACCAGTTCGACCTTCTCGTGACGCTTGCCGAAAATGCCGGCCGCACGCTCTCGCGCGAGCAGTTGATGGACGCGGTCAAGGGCGAGGAACTGGAAGCCTTCGACCGCTCCATCGACGTTCATATATCGCGCATCCGCGCGGCCATCGAAAACGATCCCAAGCATCCGCGGCGCATCATCACCGTACGCGGCGCCGGCTATGTCTTCGCCCGCTTCCAGGACGACGAGAGCTAGCGCGGGATGAGGAAAAGTGTGCGCGGTTTTTCGCCCGCATCCCGCGCTAACTGATGTTAGGTCGATCCGACCTAAAACATCGTGATCTAATGCATGTCGGCCAAAAGTGCGCAGCGGTTTTGGGACAACGACATGCATCAAAACAGAGACATAGAGCGATGCGCAGCCGCCTGTTCCTGAAGTTCTACTTGACGCTGCTGGCGAGCCTTGCCGCGGTCGCCATTGCGAGCGCCGCCTTCGTCTGGCTCGGACGGGGCGAGGAGGACTTGGGCTGGCAGAGCCAACGCGCGCGGTTCGTCGCCGCGCTCATTCCGCCCGACATGGACAGGCGGTCTGTCGAGGCGACTCTGGAGCGGCTGTCACGGGCCTTCGGCGCCGATATAGCGGTCTACGATCGGCGCGGCCGGCTGATCGCGAGTGCCGGCCGGCCGCTCCCGCGCGACATTCGCGAGGGCCATGGCAGAGGCACGTTTCACACCATGGTAACCGAACTCCCAGACGGTCGCGCAGTGGCCGCGCGCATGGAGCGGCCGTTCCGCCCGGCAGGTCGCAATCCGCTCGCCTACCTGGCGTTGATCGCCGGCGTTATCGGGCTGGCCGCCTATCCGATGGTCCGTCATCTGACCCGCCGACTGGAGCGTTTACGCGCGGGCGTGGATGCCTGGGGCAGGGGCGATTTCGTGGCCCGTGTGCCGGCCGACGGTAGAGATGAGGTCGCGGCGGTGGCGAAGAGCTTCAACAAGGCCGCCGATCATGTCGAGCGGCTGATCAAGTCGCACCGCGCTCTGCTCGCCAATGCCAGTCACGAATTGCGATCGCCGCTGGCGCGCCTGCGGATCGCGATCGACCTCTATGAGAAGGCTCCGGACGAAAAGCGCAAGGAGGAGATCGTCCGCAACCTCGCCGAGCTGGACACGCTGATCGAGGAGATCCTGCTGGCGAGCAGGCTCGACCATGTCGAAAAGCTCGACGCGCCCGAGTCCATCGACCTCCTGGCCCTGGTTTCGGAAGAAGGGGCCCGCAACGGCGTCGAGGTTTCCGGCACGCCCGCGACCGTCACAGGCGATGCGCGCCTGCTCGGCAGGCTCGTTCGCAATCTTATGCAGAACGCGCTGCGTTATGGCGGCCCGCC
>JAPSJG010000353.1 GCA_031178305.1 Sinorhizobium sp. | reverse complement strand
CGACGCTGCCGAAGGACCGGCCGCTCGGCATCCGCGAAACGCCGGAATTTTTGGAAATCGCCCATCGCGTTCGCGAGGGACTAAGGGCGGGGCATAGCTATGACGAGTAGCTGTCCAGGAGTTTTAAACCCTCCCCAACCCCTGCCCACAAGGAGGAGGGGCTTCGCCGCGTCTGCCGCTCGGTCGCAGCCGAATCTCACCTCGTCAAGGATGATGGCGGCTCGCAACAGCAGACGCGCGATCATTCGCGCAGAGGGCGCGGCAGGGGCCTCCCTGACCATGCGTGAACACATCGCCCGCTTCATCAAAGAGGAGCAGGCCTGACATGCGCGCAGAAAGCCTCCTCCGAGACAAACTCCTCCCCATCTCCACCGTCGTCCTGTTTCTCATCGCCGTCTGGTATGTCGCCGCCGTCTTCCTGAACGCGCCCTTCGAGCGCGATACGGCAGCGCGAGCCGGAACGGAAATCGCCATATCCGATCTCGTCCGCAACACCATGGCACAGGAGCGCCCGGTCCTGCCGGCGCCGCACCAGGTGATCGCCGAGATATGGGACACGACCGCCAACAAGGCGATCACCTCCAAGCGCAGCCTCGTCTACCACGCCTGGATCACGCTCTCGGCAACCCTGCTCGGCTTCGGGATCGGCGCCGCACTCGGCATTCTTCTCGCCGTCGGCATCGTCCACAACCGCGCCATGGACCGCTCGCTGATGCCGTGGGTGATCGCCAGCCAGACGATCCCCATCCTGGCGATCGCGCCGATGATCATCGTCGTCCTCAATGCGGTCGGCATCGCCGGGCTGCTGCCCAAGGCGCTGATTTCCACCTATCTTTCGTTCTTCCCGGTGGTCGTCGGCATGGTCAAGGGACTGCGCAGCCCGGAAACGATCCAACTCGATCTCATGCACACCTATAACGCCTCGCAGGCTCAGACGTTCTGGAAGCTGCGCTGGCCCTCCTCGATGCCCTACCTCTTTACCTCGCTCAAAGTCGCGGTCGCGATCTCTCTCGTCGGCGCCATCGTCGGCGAACTGCCGACCGGCGCGGTGGCCGGGCTCGGAGCCCGCCTGCTCGCGGGCTCCTATTATGGCCAGACGGTACAGATCTGGGCGGCACTGTTCATGGCGGCAGCGCTCGCCGCCGTCCTCGTCATGATCGTCGGCCTGGCGCATTCGGCCGTGCTAAGGCGCATGGGGGCCAGGCCATGAACTTTCCCGCCCTTGCCGGCGCCATTCTCTTCTGGCTTCTCGCCTGGGCCCTCAACGAATGGCTGGTCCGGCAACGCTTTCAGAGCCGAACCGCCGCTAGCGCCGCGCGCTTCACCGTGCCGATCCTTTTCGGCATCACCATCCTCGTCCTTTGGGAGGGCATCGTCCGCGGCTTTGGCATTCCCTCGGTGCTGCTGCCGGCGCCCTCAATGATCTGGCAGAGGCTCGTCAACTCCCTGCCGACGCTTGCAGCCGATTTCCGGCAGACTTTCCTCAAATCCGTGCTGACGGGATATGCACTCGGCTGCGGACTCGGCTTTCTGGTGGCGATCCTGATCGACCGCTCTCCCTTCCTGCAGAAGGGCCTGTTGCCCCTCGGCAATTTCGTTTCCGCCCTCCCCGTCATCGGCGTCGCGCCGATCATGGTCATGTGGTTCGGCTTCGACTGGCAGTCAAAGGTCGCGGTTGTGGTGATCATGACCTTCTTCCCGATGCTCGTGAACACGGTCTCCGGCCTGGCGGCGGCGAGCCATATGGAGCGCGACCTGATGCGCACCTATGCCGCGAGTTGGTGGCAGACGCTCGTCAAGCTGCGCCTTCCGGCCGCCTGGCCATTCATCTTCAACGCACTCAAGATCAACTCCACGCTGGCGCTGATCGGCGCCATCGTGGCCGAGTTCTTCGGAACGCCCATTGTCGGCATGGGCTTCCGGATCTCCACGGAAGTGGGCCGCATGAACGTCGACATGGTCTGGGCCGAAATCGCCGTCGCGGCGCTAGCTGGCTCCGCCTTTTACGGTGTGGTCGCGCTTGTCGAGCGGGCCGTCACCTTCTGGCATCCGTCCATCCGCAGTGGCCGGGCCTGATATTGAAGCAATGATAAGAGGGAACTGAAATGAACAAGAAACTTGCATCTCTGCTGGCAGCGGGCGTCCTCTCGCTAACAGCCTTCCAAGCCAATGCCGCCGACAAAGTCACGCTGCAGCTGAAATGGGTAACGCAGGCACAGTTTGCCGGCTACTACGTCGCCAATGACAAGGGCTTCTACGAGGAAGAAGGCCTTGACGTCGAAATCAAGCCGGGCGGTCCTGACATCGCTCCGCCGCAGGTGATCGCCGGCGGCGGCGCCGACGTCATCGTCGACTGGATGCCGTCCGCTCTTGCGACGCGCGAAAAGGGCGTGCCGCTCGTCAACATCGCGCAACCTTTCAAAAGGTCCGGCATGATGCTGACCTGTCTCAAGGAATCCGGCGTGAAAACCCCGGAGGACTTCAAGGGCAAGACGCTCGGTGTCTGGTTCTTCGGCAACGAGTATCCGTTCCTGTCCTGGATGGCGCAGCTGAAGATACCGACCGACGGCGGACCGAACGGCGTGACCGTGCTCAAGCAGGGCTTCAATGTCGATCCGCTGATCCAGAAACAGGCAGCCTGCATCTCGACGATGACCTACAATGAATACTGGCAGGTCATCGATGCCGGCATCAAGCCGGAGGATCTCGTCACCTTCAAATATGAAGACCAGGGCGTCGCAACCCTCGAGGACGGTCTCTACGTTCTCGAAGACAAGCTCAAGGACCCGGCCTTCAAGGAAAAGATGGTGAAGTTCGTCCGCGCCTCGATGAAGGGCTGGAAATATGCCGAGGAGAACCCGGATGAGGCGGCGGAGATCGTTCTCGAGAACGACGCTACCGGCGCGCAGACGGAAAAGCACCAGAAGCGGATGATGGGAGAAATCGCCAAGCTCACGGCCGGTTCCAACGGCGCCCTCGACGAGGCCGACTTCAAGCGCACGGTGGAATCGCTGCTCTCCGGCGGTTCCGATCCGGTGATCTCCAAGGAGCCGGAAGGCGCTTGGACGCATGAGATCACGGACGAAGCGCTGAAATAGGATCGAGAGTTGGCGAACGAGAAGCGCGCGGCACCGGCCGCGCGTTTTTTCTTCGCGGGTGGATTTTCAACCTGTCCTTCAGGTTGCATCCGATACTCCGCGGCACATGCCCAGAAATATTGAGGCACCATCGCTTTTTCACCCTTGTAAGCAATTGCCGCGAAGATTACATAGGCCGGAACGTTTGATTGGAGGAGAGGTAGGAAAGGGAACTGTTTTTCCCTCGATCTTACTCTGCATGGGAAATTTATCCCTGCTGCATGACTTCATCCTTGAGGAAGTCGAGGACAAAATCGTGCACGAGATCAAAGTATCAAGGCGCCTATTGCACGATTGTGGCGCTGTCGCCCGGCGCCTTCGGTTTGAGATCGGCTGGTCGGGAGAGAGTTGAGTTCGTGCGTCGCCGTCAGCGTCCCGGCTCGATGACCGGCCGCGCTGGGCGAGGCTCGGGATTAGCGTGATTGCAGTTAGACCTTCGCTTTCTTCGGTGGCGAATACGTATTGATTTTGATTCTAAATCAGGACGACGGCCGATGGCTCAGAATTTCCTATCCTTTCTCACCGCCTGTGCAGCGATGACGCTTGCCGCTTTATCCGTCGCCTTCGCCGAGGAAGCCGCAAAGCCACAACAGGATCAGCTACTCCCGTCGATCATCGTCACCGAGGCGATGGAACGCACCATCAGCGATCGCGTTGTCGCAACCGGCTCGATCGAGCCGGTCGAGGAGACCTATGTTTCGCCGCTGGTGGACGGGCTTTCGATCCGCTCGCTGAATGCCGATGTCGGCGACCGGGTCGAGGAAGGCAGCACGCTGGTCGTCCTCAATGACGACGCGCTGCTGCTCCAGAAGAGCCAGCTCAGGGCCAATCTCGCCAAGGCGGAGGCCGCAGTGGCGCAATCGCAGGCACAGCTCGCCGAGGCCCAGGCGAACTCCGAAGAAGCGACGCGCGTTGCCGACCGCGCCGCGCAGCTTTCGACAAACGGTACGGTCTCGACCGCGGAGGCCGACCGCCTGAAAGCACTTGCGGCCGCAGCACGTGCCCGCCTCCATTCGGCCGAGCAATCCGTCGGCGTCGCATCCGCGGACATGAAGGTGATAGATGCCCAGATCGACGATATCGACCTGCGTCTCGCCCGCACCGCCGTCAAGGCACCCGTCACCGGCGTCGTTTCCGCCAAGAACGCCAAGGTCGGCGCGATCGCCAACGGCAGCGGCCAGCCGCTTTTTGCGATCATCCGTGACGGTGCAATCGAGATGAAGGCCGAGGTGAC
>JAPSJG010000352.1 GCA_031178305.1 Sinorhizobium sp. | reverse complement strand
CAGGTCATCGAACGGAGCCTCGACACGGTTTTTCCCGGGCACGGCATCGCTAGCGACAGGATCGTCGGCGACCTCTCGATTGCTGAGCGGCAGATGGTCGAGATCGCAATGGCCTTTTCCGATGGCGGCATTCCGCCCCGGCTCATCATTTTGGACGAACCGACGTCCTCGCTCGACGCCAGCCTCGCCGAGCAGATGCTTTCCCATGTCCGGCGCTTTGTCGCGACCGGCGGTTCTGTCATTCTGATTTCCCATATCCTCCATGAGATCATCACGACGGCGAGCCGGATCGTGGTCATGAAGGATGGGCGCATCGTCGCCGAAAGACCTGCCGAAGCCTGGACGGAGAACGGCCTTGTCGAAGCCATGGGAAGCGTCGTCAAAGGCGAAGCGCATCGTCGCACCATACGCGATCTTGCCGAAGCGCCCATGGCCATCGAGCAGATCGGCCATGGCATTCCGTTTCGAGCGAAACGCGGGGAGATCGTCGGTCTTGCCGGGCTAGCCGGACATGGCCAAACGGACATGCTGATGAAGCTGCACGCATCGAGCAG
Source organism: Sinorhizobium sp. (assembly GCA_031178305.1). Classification (GTDB taxonomy): domain Bacteria; phylum Pseudomonadota; class Alphaproteobacteria; order Rhizobiales; family Rhizobiaceae; genus Sinorhizobium. The sequence goes on along the minus strand of JAPSJG010000352.1, from coordinate 3,836 downwards.
CGCCGATTGGCTGCCGCGCCGCGACCCGGCGGTAACCTTCGTCGCAGGGGACCGCCGCCTGAACGGCGTCTTTGAACTTTGGAGCATATTTAAAAATCTCTCCATCGCCTCGCTCGGCGACCTTGCTGCACGCGGGGTCGTCAATGCGGATGCGGAGCTGCAACGTGCCGGCGAATGGAAGCGACGCATCGAAATTCGCACGCCGGACATGGCCAACCGCATGCTGTCGCTTTCAGGTGGCAACCAGCAGAAGGTCTTGTTTGCCAGGGCACTCGCCACGCGCGCGCCAGTGGTGCTGATGGACGATCCAATGCGCGGCGTCGACGTCGGCACGAAGCAAGAGGTCTATGAGATCATCCGGCAGGAGGCAGCGCAGGGCCGGACCTTCGTCTGGTATTCGACCGAAATGGAGGAAGTCTGCCTCTGTGACCGCGTCTATGTGTTCCGCGAGGGGGCAATCGTAGCAGAACTCGCGGGAGGCGCGGTTTCCGAGGAGAACATCCTTACCTCCTCCTTCAGGGGGGTAGCCGCATGAGGCCGACGCTTTCCGCCGATGCGATCCGGCTGACGATTCCCGCCCTTTCGCTCGCCGTCCTCCTTGCCGCCGTGTTCTGGCTGCAGCCGCGGGCGATGAGCTATATCGGCGTGAACCTGCTCTTCAATCTCGCCGTTCCGATCGCGCTCGCGACGATCGCTCAAATGCTCATCATGTCGGTGAATGATCTCGATCTCGCGATGGGCACCTTCGTCAGCTTCGTCGCCTGCGTGACGGCGACCTTCCTGCGTGAGGAGCCGCTGCTCGGAGTGCTGATCCTCATCGGCGCGGTCGCCGTCTATGCGGTGCTTGGTGTCGTCATCCATCTGCGCAACCTGCCTTCGATCGTGGTCTCGCTCGGCATGAGTTTCATTTGGGCGGGGCTCGCCGTTCTCTTGCTGCCGGCGCCTGGCGGACAAGCGCCGGAATGGGTGCGCACGGTGATGACGATGAAACCGCCCGTCGCTCCGATGGCGATCGTCGCCAGCGTCATCATCGCTGTCGTCGCGCATTTTATCGTTATGCGCTCCTCGCTCGGCGTGCTCATCCGCGGTGTCGGCGGCAACCAGCGATCGGTCGAGCGGGCCGGCTGGTCCGTCCTTGCCGCGCGCGCTGCTGCCTATGCCCTCGCCGGCGTCTTTGCGGTTCTCGCCGGTATCTCGCTGGTCGGTCTGACCACGTCGGCCGATGCAAACATCGCGCTTCGATATACGCTGCTCTCGATCGCAGGCGTGATCCTCGGAGGCGGCGAGTTCATCGGCGGGCGCATTTCTCCCATCGGGGCCGTCCTCGGCGCCCTTACGCTGACGCTTGCCGGTTCGTTCCTTTCTTTTCTGCGCATCTCGCCCGATTGGCAGATCGGCGCACAGGGCGCGATCCTGATCATCGTCCTCGCATTGCGTCTCCTGCTCAACCGGCTGGAAAATCGGGATAGGCGGCGATGAGGATGGTGGACCGCATTTCGCGTGCGCCGTGGATATGGTCGTGGTTCGCGGCCTTCCTGGTCTGGTTCGCGACCATCATGGTGACAGGCGGCGCAAGCACTCTCGGCCTCTCCCAGGCGGCGCTGACCTTCGCCGCTTTCTCGATTATCGTCGGCATCGGCCAGATGTTCGTCATCACGCTTGGCCCCGGAAACATTGACCTGTCGGTTCCCGCCACAATGACGCTCGCAGGCACCGTCGCGCTCAAGCTCATGGACGTGGACAACGCCATGATCCTGCCGGGGCTGATGACGGCCATCCTGATCGGGATCGCTGTCGGCGTATCGAACTACGCGCTCATCAAGGCCCTCCGCATCCCGCCGATCATCGCGACGCTGTCGATGAGCTTTATCGTCCAGTCGGCGGCGATCTGGACCAATCGTGGCCTGCGCATCAAACCTCCGAGCTTCCTGGCGGACTTCACGACGTCCACGACGCTCGGCGTGCCCAATGTTTCCCTTGTGGCGCTGGTGATTTCCGTCATCGCCTGGCTCCTGCTCGAAAAGACCATTTACGGGCGCTGGATCTCCGCGATCGGGCAGAGCATGCCGGCGGCGCGCATGGCGGGCATTCCCGTCGACGGCACCCGTTTCATCACTTACGTGTTCTGCGCCGTGCTCGCCGCGCTCGCGGGCTACCTGCTCGCCTGCTTCTCGGGCGGCGCGGCACTCAACATGGGAACGGAATATCTCCTCATGTCGATTGCCGTCGTGGTTCTCGGCGGTACCGCGGTCGCAGGCGGTGATTCGAACGTGCCGGGCATATGGGGCGCTTCGCTGTTCATGTTCCTCGTCGTCTCCATGCTCAATACCTATGGTCTCGGCGCAGGCATTCGCCTGATCATGACCGGTCTCATCATCATCAGCGTCATCATGCTCGCAGGCGGCCGGCAGCCGGGCGCGCGTTAGTTCGAGGCGAATTACATGGCCAGCGACTCCATCTACGAGATACACGATCCGCGCTTCATCCATCTGATCATCGGCAGCGCACGTCTGGAGGAACTCTATACCGGCTGCCGTTGGGCGGAGGGGCCGGTCTGGTTCAATGATGCCAACCAGCTCGTCTGGAGCGACATTCCGAACGAGCGCATGTTGCGCTGGACCCCGGAAGGCGGCGTCTCGCTCTTCCGGCAGCCGTCGAATTTCGCCAACGGTCACACGCGCGACCGGCAGGGTCGGTTGATTTCCTGCGAGCATGGAACCCGGCGGGTGACTCGAACAGAGGTCGACGGCTCGATAACCACGCTTGCGGAAAGCTATCGGGGAAAGCGGCTTAATTCGCCCAACGACGTCGTCGTCCGCACCGACGGCACGATCTGGTTCACCGACCCGACCTACGGCATCCTTTCAGACTACGAGGGCTACCGCGCCGAGCCCGAGCAGCCGAGCCGAAACGTCTATCGGCTGCACCCGCAAACTGGCGAACTAGACGCCGTCGCCACCGACTTGAACCAGCCAAACGGCCTTGCCTTCTCTCCCGACGAGAAGACGCTCTACGTTGCGGACTCCGGCGCCAGCCACGATGACAGCCTGCCACGGCATATCCGCGCCTTCGACGTGTTCGATGGCCGGCTTGCCGATGGACGCGTCTTCGCGACGATCGACAACGGCATTCCCGACGGCATCCGGACGGACACGGCCGGAAATCTCTGGTCGAGTGCCGGTGACGGGGTCCACTGCTTCGCGCCGGACGGGAGGCTCATCGGCAAGATCCTGGTACCGCAGACGGTTGCAAATCTCACCTTCGGCGGGCCGCGCCGTAACCGTCTCTTCATTGCCGCAACGACCTCGCTCTACTCGATCTATGTTGCGGTAACCGGCGCTCAGGTGCCGTGACAATCGAGCCGTCGATCCCGGCCATGCCGGCAAGTTTCGGGTGTCGTGACGCCGCCCAAAGGCGCATTTTCCTCTTCTCCGACGGCTTTTACTGCATGTGTCCTTCAATCGACCTCGATTTAGGAGAAAGACATGCAGCAAAATCAAAGTGCTACAGCGACCTTGCGCGTCTGATAAGACGCGCGGCGATCTAGTGACGAGGAGATGTCCGATGACTTTGCGCTATATCGCCATGCCCGACGACGAGGCGGAGCGGCTGCAGCAGGGCGGCCACGACGCCTATGGCAACCGGCCGGAACGGCACATTTCGGACGGCGACGGCGTGCCGTGCCGGCATTGCCTTCGCAACGTCGAAGAAGGCGAGCCCTATCTGATCCTGGCCTATCGGCCCTTTCTATCCGTTCAGCCCTGCGCCGAAACCGGGCCGATCTTCCTGCATGCAAACAAGTGCCCCGCCCCGGACCGGAACGCGATGCCGGCCAT
>JAPSJG010000351.1 GCA_031178305.1 Sinorhizobium sp. | reverse complement strand
TCGCCGCCGGCAAGGCGCGGGCGAGCATCCAGGCGCTGACGGCCCTCGTGCCGCAGTCGGCGCTGACGGAGGTGGAGGGCCGGCGAGTGGAAGTTCCGGCGCAAAGCCTGCCGGTCGGTGCGATGGTCTTCGTGCGCCCCGGCGACCGGATTCCCGCCGACGGCGTGATCCTCGACGGGGTAAGCGGCATCGACGAAGCGACGGTGACCGGCGAGAGCACGCCCGCGCGCAAGGGCCCGGGCGACGGACTCTTCGCCGGAACGATCAATGGCGACGGAGTCTTGCGCGTGCGCGTTACCGCCGCGGCGGCCGACAACACCATCGCCCGCATCATCAGGCTGGTGGAGGAGGCGCAGGAAAAGAAGGCTCCGACGGAACGCTTCATCGACCGGTTCTCGCGCCACTACACGCCGGCGGTCGTCGTGGTAGCGGCGCTCGTCGCCATTCTCCCGCCGCTCCTTTACGGTGCCCTTTGGCAAGACTGGATCTACAGGGCGCTTGCGCTCCTCCTGATCGCCTGTCCCTGCGCGCTCGTCATCTCGACACCTGCCGCGATCGCCGCAAGCCTTTCGGCCGGGGCGCGTCGGGGCCTTTTGATCAAGGGCGGCGCCGTGCTTGAAAGGATCGGACGCGTCACCGCCGTCGCCTTCGACAAGACCGGAACGCTGACCGAGGGTAAACCGAGTGTGACCGATATCCTGGGCTTCGGGATGTCGGAAGCGGACGTCCTCAGCTACGCCGCGGCGCTCGAGCAGGGGTCCAGCCATCCGATTGCCCGGGCGATTCTATCGCGCGCCGAAACCGAGAAGTTGGAGGTGCCGGCCGTCCTCGATGCAAGAGCTCTCGGGGGCGCCGGCATCACCGGTTCGATCGGCGGGAAGGAGCATTTCCTCGGGGCGCCGCAGGCTGCCGGGCGCCTTGCGCCGCTGACCGCCGCTGAGAGGTCGAAGATCGCTGCGCTTGCCGAAGAGGGCAAGACCGTGTCGGTACTCCTCGTCGACGGCCGCATCGGCGGCGCTCTCGCCTTGCGCGACGAACCGCGCATCGATGCCGTGCGCGGCGTCGAGACGCTCACCCGTTCCGGGCTGCGCGTGCTGATGCTGACCGGCGACAACCAGCACACGGCGGAGGCAATTGCCGCCCGGCTCGGCATCGAGGCGCGCGCCGAACTCCTGCCCGAAGACAAGCAAGGCATCATTGCCGCATTGAGGGCGGAGGGGCATGCCGTCGCCAAGGTCGGTGACGGTATCAACGATGCCCCGGCGTTGGCGGCGGCGGATGTCGGTATCGCCATGGGCGGGGGCGCCGACGTGGCGCTGGAAACGGCCGACGCGGCCAGCCTTCACGCGCGCGTCTCGGACGTTGCGAAGATGATCAGTCTCTCGAAGGCAACCATGCGCAACATCTATCAGAACATTGCGATGGCGTTGGGGCTCAAGGCCGTCTTTCTGGTGACGACCATTGCCGGGGTGACCGGCCTCTGGCCGGCAATCCTTGCCGATACCGGCGCCACCGTCCTGGTGACGATGAACGCACTGCGGCTTCTGCGGCCGCCTTCAGCCAGATGACATTTTCAGGCGCCGGTTTGGGCGCGGGATGAGGAAAAGTGTGCGCGGTTTTCCGCCCCCGTCCCACGCCAACTTCCTACAGCGCCGCGCGTCCTATCAGACGCGCAAAGATCGCTGTCGCACTTTGACTTGCTGCATGTCTTTGTCCTTATATCGAGGTCGATTCAAGGAGACATGCAGTAGAATCGATCGATCTTAGGTCGTTCCGACCTAAGATCATCGTCATCCAAGAAAGCCGCGATCCCTGTGCATATTCATGCTGGACTCTCACTGGCGATCCGATGAGAGTATAAGGAGTTGCGATTTCAGGGCTTTCGCCTCGTGAAATCGGTGATAAAACTATACCAAACGGTAAAAAAATGCCGGCGTGGCCTGCAGTGCCGTACGTCTCATCGGACGCACAAGGTTGCTGTAGCACTTTGAACTGCTGGATGTCTGCTTTGAGACTTACAGTAGGGCAGAAGCCGAAGCGGGCAAACAGGGGAACGCTAGGCCAATATGGACGATGTTGCCATCGAATTGCGGGGGATCGACAAGAGTTTCGGTCTGGTCCATGCCAATAAGAACATCAATCTCAAGGTCAGAAAGGGCACGATCCACGGCATTGTCGGCGAGAACGGCGCGGGCAAATCGACGCTGATGTCGATCCTCTACGGCTTCTATCAGGCCGACAGCGGCAAGATACTCGTCAATGGCAAGCCGGTTGCCATTCGCGATCCGAACACAGCGATCTCCGTCGGTATCGGCATGGTGCACCAGCACTTCATGCTGGTCGAGAATTTCACCGTTCTCGAAAACGTCATGCTCGGCGCCGAGGACAACCAGATCCTCAACAAGGGCATCGCCAAGGCGAGGAGGGAGCTGAAGCGGCTCGAGCAGGAATATGCGCTCGAGGTCAACCCCGATGCGCTGATCGAGGAACTGCCGGTAGGCCTGCAGCAGCGGGTGGAAATCCTGAAGGCGCTCTATCGCAAGGCCGATATCCTGATCCTCGACGAGCCGACCGGCGTTCTGACGCCGGCCGAGGCCGACCATCTCTTCCGCATTCTCGACCAGCTCAAGGCGCAGGGAAAGACCATTATTCTCATCACCCATAAGCTGCGCGAGATCATGGCGATAACCGACGAGGTCTCCGTCATGCGCCGGGGCGAGATGGTCGCCACTCGCACGACGCGCGAGACCTCCGTCGAGGAGCTTGCCGAGCTCATGGTCGGCCGCCGCGTGCTGCTGCGGGTCGAGAAGGGCGAGAGCAGGCCGGGCGACGTAAAGCTTGCGGTTCAGGGACTGACGGTCAAGGACAGCCGCGGCGTGACCATGGTCGACGACGTTTCTTTCGAAGTCCGTGCCGGAGAGATCGTTGGTATTGCGGGCGTCGCCGGCAATGGCCAATCGGAATTGCTCGAGGCGATTGCCGGCATTCGGAAGGTGACGGCCGGGACGGTTCGCTTGAACGGCAGGCCCGCCGATGTCGCCGGCCGTGCCGACCCGGCCGAACTCAGGAGCCGCGGCCTTGCCCATGTGCCGGAAGATCGCCACCATGTCGGCCTCGTCCTGAAATTCGAGGAGAGCGAGAACGCGATCCTCGGGTATCACCGTGATCCGCGCTACTCGAACGGCGTTTTCCTGAATATCGACGCGATCCGCAGGGATGCCGAGGAAAAGATCGGCAAATATGATATCCGCCCGCCGAATGCACGGCTGAAGACGGCCAATTTCTCCGGCGGAAACCAGCAGAAGATCGTGCTCGCCCGTGAAATGGAGCGCGATCCGGAAGTGCTGATCATCGGTCAGCCGACCCGCGGCGTCGATGTCGGGGCGATCGAATTCATCCACAAGCGGATCATCGAAATGCGCGATCAGGGCAAGGCGGTCCTCTTGGTTTCCGTCGAGCTCGACGAAATCCGTTCTCTTTCCGACCGCATCCTCGTGATGTTCGCCGGGCGGATCGTCGGGGAGCGGAGCCCCGAGGCGACGGAAGGCGAACTCGGCCTTCTGATGGCAGGCGTCGAAGGCCGCAGGGAGGCCGCAGAATGAGCATCCCCTATGCGAAACTCCCGGGCTGGGTCGAATACGGCCTAATCCCGCTGGTCAATCTTGCCGTCGCCTTTCTCGTCGCCGGCCTCGTCGTCCTGCTCGTCGGCGAAAACCCGTTCGAAGCCGCCTATCATCTGATCAACGGCGCCTTCGGCCGCGGCGAGTATATCGGCTTCACGCTCTACTACGCGACGACCTTCATTTTCACCGGACTTGCTGTCGCTGTCGCCTTTCATGCCGGGCTTTTTAATATCGGTGGCGAGGGCCAGGCCTATGTCGGCGGCATCGGCGTGGCGCTCGCCTGTCTCTGGCTCGACCAGGTAATGCCCTGGTATGTGGTCTTCCCGCTGGCGGTCCTCGGTTCGGCCTTCTTCGGCGCCATCTGGGCCTTCCTGCCCGGCTGGCTGCAGGCCAGGCGCGGCAGCCACATCGTCATCACCACCATCATGTTCAATTTCATCGCCTCGAGCCTGATGGTCTATCTCCTGACGCGTGTCCTGAAGCCGCTGGGTTCGATGGCGCCGCAGACGCGCACCTTCGCCGAGGGCGGCCAATTGCCGAAACTCGATTGGCTGCTGTCGATCTTCGGGCTGAATATTGGGACCGCTCCCTTCAACATTTCCTTCCTTCTGGCGCTCGCCGCCGCCTTCGCCGTCTGGGTGCTGATCTGGCGCACGCGGCTCGGCTACGAAATGCGCACCATGGGTCACAGCCCCTCGGCCGCCCGCTATGCCGGCATTCGCGAAAGCCGCATCGTCGTCATCACCATGATGATTTCCGGCGGCCTTGCCGG
>JAPSJG010000350.1 GCA_031178305.1 Sinorhizobium sp. | reverse complement strand
TCCATGCGGGACTGGGCAACGGCGCCATCCCAGCGCAGCGTGCCGACCTGGTCCATGCCCATCTGGCCGGACTTCACGACGATCTTGCCGCTGTCGATCAGCGGCTGCAGGACCGACATGGCACCGTCATAGAAGAAGAAGGCATTGTTGTCGTCCGGCGAACCGCCGAAGAGTTCGATGTTCTTCGGCTCTTTTGCTTCGTCGAGCTTCAGGCCTTCGACGAGCGAGGTTGCCTGCAGGACGCCGACCTGGAAGTTGTCGAAGGTTGCGTAGTAGTCGACATTGCCCGAATCGCGGATCAGGCGGTCGTAAGCGATGACCTTGACGCCGGAGTCGGCAGCCTTCTGCAGGATGTCGGAGAGCGTGGTGCCGTCGATGGCAGCAATGACGAGAACTTTCGCGCCCTTCGTCACCATGTTCTCGATCTGGGCCAACTGGTTCGGAATATCGTCGTCAGCAAACTGCAGATCCGGCGTGTAGCCTGCTTCCTTGAACAGCTTCTCCATTGTTTCGCCGTCGGAAATCCAGCGGGTCGACGTCTTCGTCGGCATGGAGACGCCGACCATGCCCTTGTCCTGGGCGAATGCCGGCGCAGCGAACGACGCGACGGTGATTGCCGCGGCTGCGAGAAGGGAATTAACAAATTTCATCAGATCTCTCCCTGAGTGTTGAAGCCGGCAGGCCGGAGCCCCCGTCTATGCGCAGCGACCCACCGGCCCGAGAGCTGATCTCCGGCGGCGTTTCAAGATGAAGGAAGCCCTCCCCTCTTACATACTCCCGCATGCGCTGGCGCACAGGCTTCGAAACTGGAATCAATTGCCATAACTGTCAAATACAATATCGCTTTGCATACATATCAAAATTGATATACCACTCACAAAGAGTGTGATTTTTGAATCGCTTGATAAACGAGTTCGAAAGAATGATTCCCGACAGCGCGATCGCACCTGCGGGCGAACCGCTCGATGCCGGCCTTTTCCGGTCGGGATTGAAGATCAATCACCTGCGCCTCGTCCTGGCGCTTGACGACCATCGCCGCATCAGCGCCGCTGCCGATTCCCTCGGCATTTCGCAGCCGGCCGCCTCGCGCATGCTCGCAGAGATCGAAGCCATCGTAAAGGCGCCGATATGCGCGCGCGTCGCCCGCGGGGTCGAGCTCACCCGCTTCGGCGAGGCGCTCGCACGGCGGGCACGCACCATCTTCCTCGAATTTCGCGAGGCCGCCCGCGAAATCAACGAACTGAAAAGCGGCAGCGGCGGCTCGGTCTCGCTCGGCTCCGTCACCGGTCCGGCTCTCAATCTTGCCGTTCCCGCGATCCGCCAGGTTTCCACCGCCTATCCCGGCATCGAGATCAATGTGCAGATCGACAACAGCAACGTGCTGACGCGCGAGTTGCTCGCCGCGCGCCACGACTTCGTCGTCGGCCGCATTCCCGACGACCTCAATCCACGCCTCTTCAACCTGGTGGAGGTCGGCTTCGAGGAGGTCTGCCTGATCGTGCGGGAAGGCCATCCGCTCATGGAGAAGGCCTCCGTGAGCGCCGACGACCTGCCAGGATACGACTGGGTGTTCCAGCCGCCGGGCACGCTCTTGCGCCGCGCCGTGGAGGACAGCTTCCTCTCCGCCGGCGTCCCGCTGCCGTCGACCGTCATCAACACCTCCTCCATCATCCTGACGCTGTCGATCGTGCGCAACACCAATGCCATTGCCCCCGTTGCGCTCGACGTCGCCCGGCTTGTCGCCGGCAATGGCACGCAAGCCGGCGAGATCCGCATTCTGCCGACTGAGGTCCCGATTCGCCTCAAGCCGTACGGGCTCATCACCGCCGAAGGCCGCGCCCTCCCCCCGAGCGCGAAGCTGCTCTACGACCTGATCCTGAAACAAAGCCGGATGTGATCAGGCCCGCTTAATCTTCGCCCGGCAGGATGGCTTGCTAAAAACCCGGGAATCACGGAGGCTTCATGTTCGGCATGTCGGTGTTCCAATCGGTGCTCGAGCGCCTCAAGGTCGAGCGGGACGTTGAAGAAGTCGGAGAAGTCGCGGACATCGATGGCCGAGCGTGGCAGACGCCGATCGATCGATCCCCCGCCTTTCTCGTAGAAACCCTCTCGCCCACGCCAGCCTCCTTTGGCGCGGTTGATCGCGCCTATCGGGAGCTGCCGCCCACCGCGAGGATGGAGCCGCCGGTCATGCCCGCCTATTTGAAGCGCACAAGCCTTGCCGAGGTTGCCGAAGAGCTTGCGATCGCGGAAGACGAAACCACCCTCACGCTTGCCGCCAAGCGCAGGCGCTTTGCCGCCGCGAACCATCCGGACAGGCTGCCGGCCGAGTTTCGATCAAATGCGACCATCCGGATGAAGCTCGCGAACATGCTCATCGATGAGGCCACAAGGGGACTTGGCCGGCCCTGAGGTCGCTTCGATCCGCGGCACCCTGGCCTGCCGGCCATCTTGGGGGGAGAATCGATGTGGCGCCCCCGGTGCCCCATCTGGAGGACGTTGCATTTCCGATCCTAGCCCTGGGCGATTGGCTTGCCACGAGTCAGTCTCGCCCTTGTGGGCGAGATGGCCGGCAGGCCAGGAGGGAGAGCTTGTCGCCGTCACTTCGGCTCGTCGGACGTGACCGCTTCCTTCTCTTCCGGTTCCTTCGGCCGGTAAAAGATCAGAAGCGCAGCGCCGGCATAGGCGGTCACGACCATAAAGATCGTTCCCCACATCATCTGGCCGCCGTAGAACTCGACGGCAGTCCAGGTGGCGCAGAAGGCGACGATCAGCAGCCGGATCCATAGAGGCCGATAGAAAGGGTGGTCCGGGTCGATGAATTTGATCATCTCATGCCTCTGAAAATATGCGCGCTGCTTCGCCACCGTCCACGGCAACACCATGCATCCGCAGATGCCGAAGCGTGCCGAAGTCTTTTTTGAACCGCATCGATATGCAGTAGCGCATATTTCCCTAAAGCGGAACCGACCCGGGGTAAATCCCCTCACGGCAACAGGTGAGCCCGCCACGGAGCGTCTTGACGCCGGCAGAGAAAATGGAATAATTGTTCCGCATTCGTAACTTTTGGCCATTTCGTTCCGATTTGCGCGAGGACAGGCGACAGGGCAGAATCGGCGTGAAGGGCGCGGGAGAGAGGCAGACGGCGCGAGCACGCGCCACCAAATTTCCCTCCTTGACTTCTAGATTTCGCGGGGCTCGTCGTCTCCGCGACGCCTTCGCGCGGTGAGCGGCAATATCACCGCGCCCCAACCCGGTCTCGGACCGGAATTCGAGAGAAACGAAGATGACAGTGAGATTTGGACTTCTGGGCGCCGGACGCATCGGCAAGGTTCATGCGAAAGCCGTCAGCGGCAATCCGGACGCTATCCTTGTGGCTGTTGCCGATGCGTTCCCGGCCGCGGCGGAAGCAATCGCCAAGGCCTATGGCTGCGAGGTCCGCACCATCGAGGCGATCGAGGCGGCCGCCGACATCGACGCCGTCGTCATTTGCACGCCGACCGACACGCATGCCGATCTGATCGAGCGCTTCGCCCGCGCCGGCAAGGCGATCTTCTGCGAAAAGCCGATCGATCTCGACGTCGACCGCGTCAAGGCATGCCTGAAGGTGGTTTCCGAGACCGGGGCGAAGCTGATGGTCGGCTTCAACCGCCGCTTCGACCCGCATTTCATGGCCGTGCGCAAGGCGATCGACGCCGGCAAGATCGGCGACGTCGAAATGGTGACGATCACCTCGCGCGATCCGGGCGCCCCGCCGATCGACTACATCAAGCGCTCGGGCGGCATCTTCCGCGACATGACCATCCATGACTTCGACATGGCGCGCTTCCTGCTCGGCGAGGAACCCGTTTCGGTGACGGCAACCGCGGCCATCCTCGTCGACGAGGCGATCGGTGAAGCCGGCGACTACGACAGCGTCTCCGTCATCCTGCAGACGGCATCCGGCAAGCAGGCGATCATCTCCAACTCGCGCCGCGCCACCTATGGCTACGACCAGCGCATCGAGGTGCACGGCTCGAAGGGTGCAGTTGCGGCCGAGAACCAGCGCCCCGTTTCGATCGAAATCGCCAACGGCGAAGGCTACACCCGTCCGCCGCTGCATGATTTCTTCATGACGCGCTATACCGAGGCCTATGCCAACGAGATCGAGAGCTTCATCGCCGCGATCGAAAAGGGTGCGGAAATCACCCCCTCCGGCAAGGATGGCCTCGCCGCCCTGGCGCTCGCCGACGCGGCCCTGAAGTCGGTCGCCGAAAAGCGCCAGATCAGCGTCGCCTGACGCGAACCTCTCAAGACGAGACGAAAAGGCCGGGTCACGCCCGGCCTTTTCGTCGTGCGGCATCGGCGTTGTCTCTCATGCATGCCCGGTCGCGGCGATATCGCCATCGACGAGACTTAAG
>JAPSJG010000349.1 GCA_031178305.1 Sinorhizobium sp. | reverse complement strand
GCGCCGATGGACTGAATTGCATCGATCATTATTGCGAAGCCCTCAACAGGTCGATTGTGTGGGAAATGAGATCGCGAGACTGCTTGATGGTCTGCAGGTTGGCCTCGTACGCGCGGTTGGCTTCGCGCATGTCGGCCATTTCGATCAGGATGTTGACGTTCGGCATCTTGACCATGCCTTTTTCGTCGGCGGCCGGATTGCCAGGATCGAATTCGACGTTGAAGTCCGAATCGTCGGTGCCGATGCGATCGATTTCGACGAGCGATGCGCCGCTCGCCCGGTCCACTTCCGCCGCGAAGGAAACGGTCTTGCGGCGATAGGGGTCGGCGCCCGGGACATCGCCGCTCGAACGTGCGTTGGCGATGTTTTCGGAAACAATGCGCAAGCGGGTCGATTCCGCCTGCAGGCCGGAGGCCGAAACCTTGAGTGCCGAGGTCAAAGGATCCATGGGTCTACCTCCGTACCGTCATCAGCATCATCCGGTGAAAGGACTTGACGAGCCCCGCATTGAGTTCGTGATCGCGCTTGATCTCACCTGTCTTCATCATTTCCTGCTCGATCGCGACGGTGTTGCCGGACTGCTGCACCGCGATGTCGTCGAGGGCACTGACTTCGTTCACCTGGGCGGCCTCCGGGCTCTCGGTGAAGTGCGCGCGATGCGTCGCTGCGAGCTGGAAACCGGTGTTCTGGAGCACGCTTTCGAAGGGCTGGACGTCCTTAGCCTTGTAATGCGGCGTATTGGCATTGGCGATGTTGCCGGCCACCACGTTCTGGCGCACCGTCAACCATTGCGCCTGGCGCGATGCGAGTTCGAAAAGCTGAATCGGTTCCATCAAAAGCTCCTGCTTATGAGACGGAACCTAGGCGGGTAATCTTGCGTGGGACTTGTCGAGAATCCGGATTGGCAGGCCGACGGGCCGATGCGGAAGCAGATTGGGCAGGCGAAGCGCGAGCGAAGGAGCAATGCGCCCCTTTTTCGGACTCAAGGTGGCGCATTCGGCCGAGGTGTGAAAGCCGGAGTTCCTGGCCTACTTCGCTTCGTAGACCTCTCCCTTGGAGGTGATCAACACCCAGCGGCCGTCCCGCTGCTCGAAGGTCGCGAGCCGGCTATTGTCCGGCAGGATCGAACCAATGCGCACGACATAGATGCCGCTCGCGTCCTCGATGAGTGCCCTGCCGCCAGCGACGTGCATCAGCTTGAATTCCGGCGACTCCGGGAAGGGCTGGCCCATGCCGGCTCCCGTCTCTCTCGCGCTCTCCGGCCGTTCGCGGCCGAGTCCAGGCACCGTAGCCGTCGTCAAGCGGTCGATGGCAGCGGCAAGGTCTTCGCCGTCCCTGTCCGTCATCGCGAGCGGCGAAACCGACACGAGGTCTCGGCCTGGACGTTCGGGCAGGTCCCGGGTCGTTTCCTGCCAGAGCGACGGCATCGAGAATTCGTCCCGATGGAGAAGCGCGTACCAGGGAAAGAAGGTGGCGAATGCGGCCATCGCCAGGCCGACCGCACCCAGGAGCTTGTCGATCATCGGCGTCTTGGCGCCACGCCGCCGCTGGCGGACAATCTCGTCTGCGTCGTAATCGGTCATCTCTAGGCCCTCCTCGGCGCGCCGGCGCCCGGCTGGTTGGCCATTGCGGCCGCCTTCAGCGCGTTGGCAAGGTCGGTGAAGGCATCGACTGCGGGTCGCTCGCCCGGCGTCTGCTTCAAGACATCGTAAATGACGGGAACCTGTTTGATCGCCATGTCGAGATCAGCATCGCTGCCCTGCCGGTAGCCGCCGATCAGCCTCAAATCGCGGGTCTCCTCGAACCGATGGACCAGCGCCTTCAGACGGGCCACGAGCTTTTCCTGATCAGGCGTCCAGGCCTTGCGTGCCAAGCGCGAGATCGAGGCGAGCGGGTTGATCGGCGGATAACGCCCCTCCTCGGCGAGGCTTCGGTCGAGAACGATGTGCCCGTCGAGAATGCCGCGGGCCGAATCGGCAACGGGATCGTTGTGATTGTCGCCGTCGACCAGAATTGAGATGATGGCGGTGATCGTGCCGGTTCCTTCGGCGCCCGGCCCGGCCCGCTCGAGCAGACGCGGCAACTCGGTGAAGACGGAAGCGGGATAGCCGCGCGCGATGGGCGGCTCGCCCGCGGCCGTCGCCACCTCGCGGATCGCATGGGCAAAACGCGTGACGCTGTCGACGATCAGCAGAACATTGTCGCCCCTGTCGCGGTAGTGCTCGGCGATCGTGACGGCCGTGAGCGGAGCCATTTTTCTCAGCATCGGGCTCTCGTCGCTCGTGGCGACGACGGCGACCGATTTGGCGAGATTGTCGCCGAGCGTATCCTCTATGAATTCGCGCACCTCTCGGCCGCGCTCGCCGACAAGAGCGATTACGACCTTGTCGAAAGCGTCGGCGCGGGCCAGCATCGAGAGCAGCGTCGACTTGCCGACGCCGGAGCCCGCGAAGATGCCCAACCGCTGGCCAAGGCAAAGCGGCGAGAAGATGTCGATTGCCCTGACCCCCGTCCTGAAACCTTTTTCGACCCGCCTGCGGGTCATCGACGGCGGCGCGGTATTGGAGATAGACCGACGCACATCCCCCTGCAACAGCGGCCCAAGCCCGTCGATCGGCTCGGCCAGAGCATTGATCGTGCGGCCGCACCAACTGCCGGTCGGGGCGATGCGAAAGGCACCCTTGCGGATGACGGTGTCGTGGATGCCGATCGGATCGCCGGGTTCTATCGGGCAGACGACGACCCGCTCCGGCTCGACGCGAACCACCTCGCCGAGATGGATGCCGGTCGCGCTTTTGTGGGCGACGAAATCGCCAAGCCGCACATGACGCGAAAGGCCCGTGACCGTGTAATGCCCCGGCGAAATCGTCTGGACGTGACCTCCAGGCGCGATCGCAAACTCGGGATTGGCATAACGCGCGACGAGCCCGGCGAGTGCCGCCAGCGAAGTCGATGTTGCGATAGTAGAGCCTTGTCGTTCCATGCTGATTTCCGGCGGGTCATGCCCCGCAAATGGATCCGTTCATCCCGCCTCAATCAGCGGCTGCCGCCAAGCGTCTTGATCGCCTCTTCGAGCGATCCTTCGCTGTCACGCATCAGGGCGGTCACGTTGTCGAAGGCGCGCGTGATCATGATGAGTTGCGACATTTCCTGGACGGCGTTGACGTTCGACTCCTCGAGGAAGCCCTGCATCACACCTGTTTCGAAGCGATCGACGACGGGCTCGGGCTGGGCGGCGGGCATCACGGCGCTGTTGTCATAGCGCATGAAGCCCTTGCTGAAATCGGCCTGGTAGAGACCGAGCGAAGCGACCTGAACGCCATTCTGATGAATGACGCCATCGGCGCCGACAGTGATCTCGCCGGCGCCACCGTTCAGCTGGATCGGAGCGCCGCCGGCGTCGAGCACCGGATACCCCCTAATTGTGACGAGTTCGCCCGCCTCCGTCAGGGTAAAGCGACCGTCCCGGGTCAGCGCCGGCCCGCCGGGCGTCTCGATCGAAAACCAGGCATCTCCTCTCACGGCGAAGTCGAGCGCAGAACCGGTCCGCGCCAGCGCGCCATTTTCGGTGCTGAGATATTCCTCGCCTTCGGATACGTAGGAAACCCTGGTCGGCTTGGTATCGCCGAGCACCTGATTGAACTTCACTTCCGTGGCGCGGAATCCGACTGTGTTGGAATTCGCAATGTTGTCGGCAAGCGTATTCAGGCGCTTTTCAAGCGCCATCTGAGACGACAGCGCCACATAGAGACCGGTCTGCACCTCAGCGCCCTCCGAGTTTCAGGTTGTT
Organism: Sinorhizobium sp.; assembly: GCA_031178305.1. Classification (GTDB taxonomy): domain Bacteria; phylum Pseudomonadota; class Alphaproteobacteria; order Rhizobiales; family Rhizobiaceae; genus Sinorhizobium. The sequence continues at coordinate 622 of JAPSJG010000349.1, read as the reverse complement.
GATGGAAAGAAGCAGGTCGGGGGAGATGCCGTAACCGCTCGACGAGCCGAAAACCGCTAGCGGATCGTAGCTGCCGGAGGGATTGTTGATTTCCCAGAGCGCGGTAAAGCGATCGAGGAATGCGGAGAGCTTCGCAGGATCCTTGAGGTCCTCAAGGTCGATCGCGTCCTCAAAGGTCTTCGCCTGGAGGTCGATGTCGGCGGCAGCGAACTCATCAGGCAGTTGCAGAACGGCTCGGACGACCTGCGCCAAGGCCTCGTCGGCGAGAATCTCGTAGGCGCTGGTGATCGTCGGAGCCGTGCGCTCGAAATAGAGCGCCAGTCTTACGCCGGTGTTTTCTTCGCCAGCACTCTCCTCGAGAGTCTGGCGCGTGTATTTGTCGGCAACGCCCTTCTGCGCGCGGTCGAAGGCCGTGGCCGCTTCGCCATGCCGGGCGAAATTCAGCGATTCGACCAGGGCCTTGTAACGATTGTCCGAAAGCTTGTTGGCGAAGGCATCTTCGCTGTCGATGCCTTCGGTCAGAACCTTGCGCATGAAGGCCTTGGCGTAGGCCATGTCCTCGAGGCCATGTGCCTTCATCGCGTAGTTATAAAGTCGGCTGTCGGCGAAAAACTCGTCGATG
>JAPSJG010000023.1 GCA_031178305.1 Sinorhizobium sp. | reverse complement strand
GTCAGTTTGGGGCGCAGCTTTTCAGCGACGGCGAGAATTTGCGGGGTGATCGTCGCCGGCTCGGCCGTGCCGCTGGCATGCAGGTTCGAACGGACATCGCCCTGTGCCGGAACCCGGCGGAAGGCGGCATAAACGCCGTGACGCTCGAGCGGCCGCCCGTTCAACAGGAACAGGCGGATGTCGCCGGCGGTAGCCTCTGCCAGATAATTCTGGGCAATTAAGTATCCGGCGCCGCTTGCCGCCTCGAAAATCTGATTGAGGTTCGCCTCGTCCTTGGATCGGATCTTGAAGACATTCCTGCCTCCCGATCCCTGCAGCGGTTTCAATATGGCGCCGTCCGGATGGTCCTCGACAAAGGCGCGGATCTCCTCGATGCTCCTGGAGATCAGCGTCGTCGGGCGGACGACATCGGGAAATCCTTGAAAATAGAGTTTATTCTGCGCAAGCGCCAAACCATCGGGATCATTGACCACGATGACGCCCGCAGCCGCCGCCAGCCTCCCGAAATTGGTGCCGGCATAGACTGCCCACGGACGCCTTTCGGCATCCTCCGACGGATCGTTCCTGAGGAACAGCACCTGGACTTCCCGTATATCGATGGTGGATATCTTCGCCCGTTCACGCTTCAGCGCGTTGAGCAATGTTTCAGGCTTTTTCGGCTTCGAGCCGTTCAAGGTAATCGCGCGGATCAGAAGGCTATTGTCCGGCCGGAGCACGAAATCTCCGGGCGTGACGTAACAAACCTCGTGTCCACGCCCGAGCGCGGCAAGCGCGAGCCAAGTCGTCGTATAGTACGCCGTCTCGCCCTCGAGAGAATTGACGAGAAAGGCAATGCGCATATCAGGCTCCTATTGGTTCAGCAGGTCGAGCGGAGTCCTTGCCGATCGCGCCCTGGAAAGCCGCGCCGTCGCTTCCGCGGAATCGAGGAACATCGGGCGGACCGCCGGTCCGCCGAGCAGGCCGCGGGCATTCAGTTCCTGCATCACGCCGAAATGCGAGGCGGCGATCTTTCCCATCCAGAAGGGTTCGAGCGCCCCGCCTTCGGCCAAATGGTCTAGCAACTGCAGGAGCCCCCTGAGATAGATCGCATCCTTGACGAACCCGCCGCCGCGGTAGACGCGCAGGACCACATTGAACGCATCCGCTTTCGGCAAGCCATGCTCGTGCACGAGCAGCCAATGGGCTTCCGGCAGGGATGCGCCGTCGAGCATAGCGGCGCAGGCAACCACGCGGGCAGCGATAAGCCGCAACCGCTCGGCCGTCATGCCGGCCGAAAGGTATTCCGCAAAGACGGCCAGGCCCTCCTGCATGCCTTCGTAGCCGGCGAGGCCGGAGCGAAACAGGCGCAGCCCTTGCGCCGATCCATTGAAATAGGTCAGTAGATGGACGCCGATCTCGTGACTGAGGATCGGCTCGACACGATCTTTGTCCATCACGGTGGTTCGAGCGATGAGCAGGCGACTGCCCGAGACGAGCAGCCCGGGGGGAAGGTCGTCCCGCACCTCGACACGCGCGTCGAAGTCGCTGCAACGGCGGACATATTCGCCGATCATTTCGCGTGCTCGCCTTTCGATCAGGTAACAGTCTGCGCTCTGCTCGGGCGGACGCATGCCGAAACCGCTCTTGTCTGCGCGGGCGTTGCCGCGGGCAAGGATTTCCTTTGCCGCTCGGAAGAGCGCGGGCTCGACGGGACCATAGAGGGCGCGGCCGAATTCCAGGAACTTTGCCGTTCCACGCACAGAAAGCATCGACAGCTGCAGATCGAGCTCCTGCTGTTTTTCCCGGTAGAGCTGGTAGAGTACCGGGTCTTCGAGATGGTCGAAGGAAATGGAGAAAAGCTTTCGTTTCGCTGCCTCCACCTGGAACGCCAGAGGCCGGTAGAGAAAGCGCGGCGCCCGCGAGCAATCCTCTGCGACGAACTCGTTCCAGGCGGCTTCTGCATTGATTGGAGTGACGGCAAGCAGGAAGTCGAAGCTTGCGGCCACTTCGTCCATATTGCGATCGGCGCGCTCTACGGCATCGACAAAGGCCTTCCGTCCGAGCGCGCGATGCGTGGTGATCGTCAGGCTTCGCGTTGTGCTTGCAAAGGCAGCAAAGGCGTGCAGGCCGGCGTCAAAGATGCTGGCGATCAAGCGCTCGCGGATCTCGGGATAGATATTGCCCGACTGGCGCTGGCGGTAAATCGGAGCAAAGCGCACACGCATCTGGGGAAACGGCACCTTGAGCCTTTCGTCGTTTGCGCTGTCCGCCATTTCGCGAAATTCGATGCGTGGCGTGCGGAACTTCGCCTGGATCGCCTCGAAGGCGTCGATGAAGGACCTTGCGGCCGCCCGGATCTCCCGTTGGGTGTCGACCGCGACTTCGAGCGTGAAGGGCGAAAGAAACGGCGCCTTATCGTCCAGCAACTCGTCCGTGGCGAGTTCTCCGATCTCGAACACCATGAAGGCGCCGAAGCGGCGTTCGAGCGCAGTTCCGATTGCCGCTATGATCGGGGCGGCCGTGGCCGCATCGGGGGCGATGACGTAGGACGCATTCGCTTGGGCGACTTCCTGTGCCACGGGTGTGCTGTTGTCGCCCGACAGGTGGACGCAGATGAAGGGCAGCGCCCGATCAATATGCAGACGTCCGCCTGCAAGTTCCTTGCGCACGGGCTTGCCGGCCTCAATCGCCGCTAGGACCTCCGCCATCCAGTCCTTGAGGTTCGCCTCCGGAGGGATGCGCGCACTCGCAAGTTTCATCGGCCCGTCTCCAGAGCTTCGGTGAGCACCGGCTGCGTCGATGCGAGCAGCTGCCTGATCGCGGCGAGGGTCTCCACGGACGGCGTGCCAGTCCATTCCTCCATGAAGAACTTCTTAAATTCGACGGCGACCGCGCAGCCGGTATCGGGGAAATGTTCATGGATGAAACGCGCCTGTTCACCGCGCCCCTGAAAGGCGACGTTTTCCCGCACGTCGAGAGGACCTCCTGGGAAATCGAAGGCTCGCAGAGCTTCGGCAAAGGCGTCGACCACATGGGCCCACTTGCGGCGATCCATCGAAAAGGTGCCGAGATTGACATCCGGTGCTTCCGCCGCCGCCATCGGCTCGGCCTCGGGTCCGCGGCGCCGGTGGTTGTAGCTGTGAACGTCGAGCACGACGAAGCGCCCGTGGCACCGCTCGATGCCCGCAAGGAACGACTTCAGCATCGCATAATACTCGTCATGGATGGCGAGTGACTCCTCGATCACCCGACGGGGCAGCTCGCATGTCCAAACATTGAGGCCCCAGGCCTGTTCCGGGCGAAGATAGATCGCACCGTCGCGCGGCCGGTTGATGTCGACCTCGAAACGAGAGCGGTGCACGACGATCCGATTGGGGACATCGCGGATGAAGAACTCGGTGAAAGGGTCTTCCTCCCGCAGGCGCTCGGCTTCGGAAAGCGCGAAACAGCGCTCCACCGCATCGCGCGCCATATGACCGCTATGGATTGCCGTCGCGACGACGGGCGAGTAGCCGCGATGCTGGGTCCACCATTCGGCTGTTACGGGCGGCGCCAGATCCGCGACTGAATCCGGGGCTTTCTTCATTGTCCATACCCACCGGTCATTCCACTGGAACTCGGCCAATGCGTCTTAAGCTACAATTCCGAAACGACTTTTCAGTTCCAGAACGTCATGCGCTGCCATCTGCGCGGAACATATTCACCCCGCCCGCGGTTGGTCAGCACCTTGGCCCATCTTCAGCGTGAGGGAGTATCGAGATGAGGGCGTTGACCTGGCATGGCAAGGGCGACATCCGGTGCGAGAGCGTTCCCGATCCCCGGATTGAGGACGACCGCGACGCCATCATCAAGGTGACGGCCTGCGCCATCTGCGGGTCTGACCTGCATATCTTCAACGGGCTGATACCGTCGATGGAGCATGGCGACGTTATCGGCCACGAGGCGATGGGCGAGGTCGTCGAGGTCGGCAAGGCAGCGACCGGGCTGAAGGTCGGCGACCGCGTGGTCGTGCCCTTCACCATCTCCTGCGGCGAATGCTTCTTCTGCCAACGCGGCTTCTACTCGGCCTGCGAACGCACCAATCCCGACCGGGAGAAGGCAAGAAAATTGTGGGGCAATTCGCCAGGGGGCCTGTTCGGCTACTCGCACCTTCTCGGCGGATACCGCGGCGGCCAGGCGGAGTATCTGCGCGTGCCGCATGCGGATGTTGGCCCGATCAGGATCCCTGACGAGCTGACGGACGATCAGGTCCTTTTCCTGTCGGATATCTTTCCGACCGGATACATGGCGGCGGAGTTCTGCGACATCGCGCCCGGCGACACCATCGCCATCTGGGGCTGCGGACCGGTCGGCCAGATGGCGATACGCTCGGCCTTCCTCCTCGGGGCAGAGCGCGTCATCGCCATCGACACGGTGCCTGAACGCTTGCGGCTCGCCGAGGCGGCCGGGGCGGCGACGATCGATTTCATGGAAGAGGATATCTACGACCGCATCATGGAGATGACCCATGGCCGCGGCGCGGATGCCTGCATCGACGCGGTCGGGACCGAAGCTCACAGCCGCGCCAGCCTCGATTCCTTTGTCGATCGGGTGAAGGTTGCGACCTATCTCGGCACGGACCGACCGCATGTGCTGCGGCAGGCGATCCATTGCTGCCGCAACTTTGGCACGGTTTCTATCGTCGGCGTCTATGGGGGCTTGCTCGACAAAATACCGTTCGGATCGGCGATCAATCGCGGCTTGACCTTCCGTATGGCGCAAACTCCGGTGCAACGCTATCTGCCGTCGCTGCTCCAACGCATTCGCAATGGCGAGATCGATCCGTCCTTCGTCATTACCCATCGCGGAAGACTCGAGGATGGGCCGGACCTCTACAAGACCTTCAACGAGCGAAGGGACGGCTGCGTGAAAGTGGTCCTTACGCCGTGAGGAAAGTCGACTTGCACCGCGGCCGTCAGAACTCCAAAATCGCGTAGGGCCGCCCCGTCGGCTTCTCGACGTGGGTGGCGACGTTGTAAACGGGAGCACCGCCGGGTGTCTTTCCCCTGTAGGTGCCCCTGTGTGCGTGGCCATGAATGACGGCACTCACCCGAAAACGATCGATGGTCTCCGCAAAGCGCGAGGAGCCGAGGAACGGATAGATCGCCTCCGGTTCTCCGGCGACCGTTTCCGCGATCGGGGCATAGTGGAGCACCACGACGGAGTGCTGCGCGCTGGTTTTTCGCAAGGCGTTCTCCAGGCGCATCGCCTCGTCGACCGTCTCGGAGACCATCGTTTTGATGGCGGCCTCGCCGAAGGAGCCGAGCATATAGCGGCCAAATCCGCCGACGAAGCCTTTTGTGCCGGCAAAGCCGACGCCGGCGATTTCTACCGCCTGGCCGTTGAGGAGATGAACCCCGGCCTTCATCAGGATCGCCGATACCTGCTCGACGGCATTGCATTGGTGATCATGATTGCCGAGCACCGCTACCACTGGAACCGTGCAGGACTTCAGGTCGGCGGCGAGGAGTTCTGCTTCCGCGGGTTTGCCGAGATCGGTTAGGTCGCCGGCTATCACGAGCACGTCCGCCACGCGCGAAATCTCTGAAAACAGCTCCGTATAGGAGACCGAGCCGTCCTCCTTCACGTGTAGATCCGCGACCGCTGCCACTTTCGTCTTGCTCATCGGGCTACTCCTTGCTTCCTGTGCGCATCTCGAGGTCGCCGCCGACGTCGGCGAAGCCCCATTCCGTGACGTCGACTTCATAATCGACTCGCGAATACATTCGTCCGCGGCAGATCTTCGTCTGCGGCAGCGGGAGTTCCCGCTGCGCGGCCAGCCTGCGCAAGAGCTCGTCGATCAGCCAAGGCGGAACCCGGTCGCGTTCGGAAGGATAGATCCATCGGAAGTTGAGGAGGTGGATCAGCAATACCTCCCAATGCGCATCCATGTAGTTGAGCAGCCTGCGCCAATCGATCTGATCGTGGGCCTTGAGGATCATGTGCGCCACGTCGGCGCCATCGTAGCGCTCGCGAAGCTGAATGAAAGATTTCGACCAGACCAGTTCCGTCGGTGCAACGATGGAGACGGAGTTGTCATTGATCGTCACCGTCAGCGCATGCTCGAACCACGCATCGCTGACGAGCATGGTGCCGTTCGGCGAGGAGAATATGACGTCGAAGAAGAGCTTGCCCTTGTAAACCTTGCCCAGCCAGCGGTCATCCTCGATCTCGACGGTGTAGCCGAGCGACTGGAAATGGTTGAGTATGCGGGTGTAATCCCCCGCCTTACAGAATACGTCGAGGTCCTTGGTCAGGCGCGAGATGCCCGTAAAGGCGCTGACGGCGAAGGTGCCCGCGACCAGGAACGGGATTTTCGACTTCACGAGTTCTGCGATGGCGGTCGCGACAAAGTCTTCGGCCTCCGCGCCGGCGAGTTGCGGCAGGGCCAGCGGAGTACGAGCGCCGCGAGAGGATTTCTGCTGCGGTGACCTCGCCATGTTCTTGTCTCCGACGAAGGGAATTCCTACGAGAACATTCGAGAACTCGAGTAAGTTCCCCTCGCCTCTCCTACAGCGCCATTCGCCTTGTCAGACGCACTGGGTCGCTGCCTCCCCTTCGATGAGGAAAAGTATGCGCGGTTTTCCGCCAGCATTCCGCGCTGACCTTCTACTGCATGTCTGCTTAAGCGACCTCGATTTAAGGACAAAGACATGCAGCGATTGAAAGGGCTACAGCGATCTTTGCGCGTCTGATAAGATGCGCGGACTGTAGAATCGGTCACGTTCATGACTTAGCTCGTTCCGAGCTAAGTCATTGTAATCTAATGCTCGTTCGCATGCGTCCCATGCGCGGCGACGATCGCTTGCGCCTCCTTGCCATAGAGTTCCTCGAAGTGGTCGAAGCTTTTCGAGAAATAGCCGATGCCCTGGGTGGCCGACCTCAGGGAGCGGGCGAGATCCTCAAGCGCGCTTCCCGGGATGAGCGCACGGAAAATATCCCATCCCTTCGCCTCCTCATCGCGGTCGAAGCCGAGGACCTGACCCTTGAGTGTGGAGACGATCGGCACCAGCCCGCCGGAGTAGATCGAGGGCACATGGATGTCCACGCGGAAGATCGGCTGCAGCAGCACCGAGGCGGATTGCGTGAGCGCTTGCCGCACTCCGAGCTTGCCCGCTGTCCGGAAAGCATATTCGGAGCTGTCGACCGAATGATGCTGCCCGTCGGTAAGGATCACGCCGACGTCGATGACCTTAAAGCCGAGCGGCCCTTTCTCCATGGCCTCACGGGAGCCGGCTTCGACTGCCGGTATGAAATTGCGCGGAACCGCGCCGCCCTTGACCGTCTCGGCGAAAGTGAACCCCTCCCCGCGGCCATTCGGGTGGACGCTCAACTTCACGTCGGCGAATTGACCGGCGCCGCCCGTCTGCTTGCGGTGACGGTAATGGACGTCGGAGGATTTCGATATGGTCTCACGATAGACCGGGCTCGGCGCCCGGTCGGTCACCGTCACGTGGAAGACGTCGGAGAGCATTCTGGAGACTTCACGAAGATGCACCGGCCCTTGGGCGCAGACCATCTGCGCGCCGGTCCCCTCCTCCTGCATGACCTTGAGTCCTCGATCCGTCTCGCCGAGTTTCGCCAGCGTCTCGGAAAGTTTGTTTTCGTCGCGCTCGCTTTCCGGCACCAGGACCCTCTCGAACATCGGCGTCGGCGGCGTCGTCCAGTGCGGAGGCGCGATCGCCGCATTGGCCGTGAGCAGGGCGGGAACCGTAAGGTGGTCCGACTTTACGGCGGCGAAGACCTGTCCCGCCACGGTGATGCCCGAAGCCATCGCGCGGCCATTTGCCGGGTCTAGCAGCGCCCCGAGACCGGCCCCGCCCAACGCCGCTCCCTGCTTTACGCCGTTCTGGAGCGCGCGGGCGACGACGGTCTTGCCGACGTTCTGGCGATGGTGGGCATGGAAGCTGACGGCGGCCAGCGTCGACCCGTTAATGCCGGCGGATTCGGCCAGCCTCGTTCGAAGCGCTTCGACCCGCGGCGCTTCATGGCGCAGCGCCTTCATCAGCCGCATGATGCCATTACTGTGGCTTGCAGCCCCCAGAAGCACCGGAATGATCTTGTTCTCGGAGAGCACCCGAGTCGAGATCGAATAGATCGTATCGCTCGCCGGCTCTCGATCCTCGATCAGTTCCTCGAGCAGCCAGTCGTCGAACTCCGAAAGATGCTCCAGCAGTTCGGTGCGTGCCTCGTGCTCGCGCTCGATCGCACTTTCGGGGATTTCGAACAACGCCGATGTCTGGCCCTCACGATAGCGCCAGGCCCGCTCCGAGATGAGATCGCAACTGCCTATGATCTTGTCGCCGTCGCGGATCGGTATCTGCCTGAGCACGAGTGGACGGCTGCAATAATCCTGAAGCGCCGCGAGAACGTCTCTGAGCCGTGCCCGCGGCTCGTCCATGCGGTTGACGAAGAGAATGCAGGGCGTGCCCGAAGCCTCGATCACGCGCAGATAAGGCGCGGCAAGAACGGCCTCCTCCAGGACCGGCGAAACGCAGAGCACGCAAGCGTCGCTTGCGAGCAGCGCATCCTGCGCATGCGCCAGCGCTTCGCTATTGCCCGGCACGTCGAGGGCGCACCACGGCTCGCCGCCGAACTCGAATTCAGTAATTGCCAAACCATATGGAGAAACAGACTTCTTCGGCTCGCCCTCCAGCGAGCCCAACCTTTCCACGAGCGTGGATTTTCCGATCTGCGAAGGACCGAGTACAGTAAAACAGCGCATCGGCGTTCCTCCCTCTGCCTGGATGACACTGCTGACAGGATGCCTCTCGAAAGGCCAAAGCGCCAGAGATTGTTGATTTTTCTTGCAACAACGCGGGGAATTCGGGTCCGGGACGGTGCTCACAAAGCCCTGCTGCATGTCTCCTCGAATCGACCTCGATTTAAGGACAAAGACATGCGGCAACCCAAAGTGCTACCGCGAGCTTTGCGCGGAAGACGCTCGGCGCTGTAGGTAGAGCGCAAGATCCGCGGCTGTCCATATCCGCAACAATGACGCCCCCCTTCCCGCAATTGCTATCGGAAGCAGTAGGTGGTCATCGCCTTACGGGTGCTGCCGCATTTTTTCGAGGCGCCATCCCTTTGAAAACTTAGCGATTTCTCGCGTTCCACGCAGCAAGCCAGACGGCCTGTCACGTGCGGCCACTGGCCGATCCCCCGGCCTATCAGATGCGCGCGGCCGCCAAGGCAGGTTCGGCATCGTCACTGGAAGGCGTTAAGGCCGCCGTCTCAGTCCAGACATTTCAGCCGATTGCGCTCGGCTGAAATTCGGCAACGAGCTCGTGGCGGTCGCCGGGATAGGTCAGCCGCACGCTGGTGACCGGGGCCCCACCGCTCCAGGTCTTCCGCTCGATCACGAGGCAGGGACTGCCTACGGCTATGTCGAGGGCTTGCGCAGCCTGACGGCTCGCCGCCACCGCGCGAATCCTGTGCTCGGCGATGCTCCAGGGAACTTTGCCGAGCAGCCACGAGCCCGGAGCGACCGTGTCGAACGCCTCGGCCTCGGCCTCCGGCACGGCCGAAAGGCTGATCAGCCGCTCCTCGAAGCAGAAGGGCCGCCCGCCTGCAAAATGCCGGCAGGTGATGTCGATGAGCCGGGAGGCGGCGGGCAGGTCGATACGCCCGGTGTCGCCGGCGTTGATCCGGCGCACCGTCCGCGCTTCGCGATGGTAACCGTAGTCGAGGCCAAGCGATTCGACCTCGAGCTTGACGTCGTGGATTTCCATGACGGCCGACTGGACCTGCGGAAAGGTCACGTAGCTCCCGGACTTTCGCCGACGCTCGATCAGGCCACGCTTGACGAGCTCGGAAAGCGCCTTGTTCACGGTCATGCGCGAGCAGCCATATTGCTCCGTCAGCTCGTGCTCGAACGGAATGCGATAACCAGGCGGCCAGTCGCCCGACAGGATATGCGCCTCCACCTCGCCGAGGATCTTCTGGTGCAGCGACAAAGGTTGCTCCCGCGATGGCTCGGAGCGCGCTTTCACGTCTGATGGATGATCGTTGGAAATGGCAGACACCTCGCTGATAACCGACACCGCAGCTTACCTTTTTCCATCGATAACGACAGCCCTTGCAGCAGCGCTGCGGGTCCTTCCACGGAATGGAGTAACGTCGAAGTCTGGCGAATCGGAGAGCAGTTGTCCGCGGACAACCATCCAGAAAAAGTTGTCCACGGACAACTTTTCGAACAGCAATATTCATAAAACCCTGCCGCGTCGGCAGCATAAATCGGGTTTTTGTTAAGCGTTTGTAAATTGGCAACGAATCGGCGCATATTGTAACTGCGCAGATAGGGCGCTATTGGCGAATTTTGCGCAGTTTTTTGGAGATGAGAATGTTGCAGCAGAGAATCCAGGGTATCGACGAGCAGGAGCACTTGCCCTCCTTGCTGGCTGCCGATGCCCAGGAACTCGCGCATCAACTTCAGGAACATCAAAAGAAGATCTTCTCCCCGACGGCACAGAAAACCATACGGCTGTTCAGCCCGGCGGAGGCCGCCTCCTTCATCGGAATCGGTGAAGGCTATCTTCGCCAGATCGCGTCAGAAGGCCATGGCCCGCAGCCGCTGTCAAACGGCCGCCGCATGTATGCCGTCGAGGATATCGAGCGGATCCGCCGCGTCCTCGACGAAGGCAGCAAGGCCGGGAAATACGTTCCTCATCGCAGGCCGGGCGAGAAGCTTCAGGTCATCTCTGTGATGAACTTCAAGGGTGGATCGGGCAAGACAACGACCTCGGCGCATCTTTCCCAATATCTCGCGCTGCGTGGCTATCGCGTCCTTGCAATCGACCTCGATCCCCAGGCCTCGCTCTCCGCGCTCTTCGGCCATCAGCCGGAACTGGATGTCGGCGAGGCGGAAACGCTCTATGGCGCGATTCGCTACGTGGCTCCCCGACCCATCGCGGATATCGTTCGCTCGACCTATACGACCAATCTCCATCTCATCCCCGGCAATCTGGAACTGATGGAATTCGAGCATGAAACGCCGAAGGCGATGATCGGCGGCTCGGCGGAGACTCTGTTCTTCGCGCGCATCGGCGAGGCGCTGTCCAACATCGAAAGCTTCTACGACATCGTCGTCGTCGATTGCCCACCGCAGCTGGGCTTCCTGACCATGTCGGCGCTCTGCGCCGCGACCTCCGTTCTCATTACCGTGCATCCGCAGATGCTCGACGTCATGTCGATGTCGCAGTTCCTGTCGATGACGAGCGAACTCATGGCCGTGGTCGAGAGGGCCGGCGGGCGCACGAGCTACGATTGGATGCGCTACCTTGTCACGCGCTTCGAGCCAAATGACGGTCCGCAGAGCCAGATGACCGGCTTCATGCGCGCGATCTTCGGCAACCGCATGCTGCAGAACGCCATGGTCAAATCGACCGCCATTTCCGATGCCGGCGTCACCAAACAGACGCTTTACGAGGTGGAGCGCTCGCAATTCATCCGCGGTACCTATGATCGCGCGATGGAGTCCCTTTCGCTCGTCAATGCGGAGATCGAAGAGATGATCCGCAAGGTCTGGGGAAGGAAGTAATCGATGGCGCGCAAAAACCTGATCGGTATTTCCGACAATCCTGCAGCCCCTGCCGATGCAGAGCGGCCGGCCATCGAGCGCCCGATCGCAGGACTTCAGCCGATGCAGCGGCCGAACGGTCTCGTCGGCGGCATCACGAGGTCCTTGTCGAATATAACCCAGAAGGTCGAGCGCGCGGAGGAATTGGAGCGGCAGCTGGCCGAAGGCCACGCGATCGTCGAACTGGACCCGTCGCTGATCCATGCCTCCTTCATCGCGGATCGTCTCGGTGTCGCACCCGAGGTGCAGGCTGCGCTTGTCGAGCAGATCCGGGACCACGGACAACAGGTGCCGATCCTCGTCAGGCCGCATCCAACGGCCGAGGGCCGCTATCAGGTCGCCTATGGACACAGACGGCTCGCCGCCCTCCGCGAGATCGGCGGCAAGGTCAAGGCCGTTATCCGCAATCTCAGCGATGACCAACTCGTCGTTTCGCAAGGTCAGGAAAACAACGCCCGCACCGATCTCTCCTTCATCGAGCGCTCGCTCTTCGCTGCGCGGCTGGAGGATCGCGGCTTCTCGCGCGAAATCATCATGTCGGCGCTTGGCGTCGACAAGGCCGCGCTCTCGAAGATGATCACTGTCGTGCGGCGACTGCCGATCGAGATCATCGAGGCCGTCGGTGCCGCGCCTGCCTTCGGCCGCAGACGCTGGATGGAACTTGCCGATCTTCTCGAGCGCGAGGGCAATCGGACGAAGGCGCTCGCCCATATACGGCAGGCGACCGTTTCGACGCTCAACAGCGACCAACGCTTCGAGAAGCTCTTCGATCTTCTGAACGTCGCCAGAGAGCGAACAAAGATGGAAACCTGGCTTGCCCCCGACCGTGTCCGCGCGGTGCGCATCCGCGAGACCGATTCGGAGACGACGCTTGCCTTCAGCAAGAAGGCGGCGCCGGGTTTTGGTGATTTCGTGAGGCGGAGGCTTGAGGCCCTCTACCTCGAATATCAACAGGAAACAGGAGACTAGGAAGAGCAAAAGAAAAAGGCTTCCGAACGACTAGCGCTGCGGAAACCCTTCTCTCGTGTAGCGACTTGAGATTCCCACTTCCGCGAATCACTGTCAAGCGTTTTTGGCGTCGTTTCGGCGAACGGATTTCTTTTGCCTTGGATAAGGTGAAGAAAAATGGAACGTGGAAATGTGACGACGCCCTTCGGGCGGCGGGCGATGACGTTTGGCATGCTCGCAAGTCAGATCACGGCCGGCCGGGTTCCGCCGGAACAGTCGATCGACAAATGGAAATTATTTCGCAGCCTCTGTGAGGCGAAGACGGTAATCGGCGTCTCGGATCGCTCGCTTGCCGTGCTGAACGCGCTCTTGAGCTTCTCTCCCGGTGCCGAGCTGTCGCGCGAGAACGGTCTGGTCGTCTTCCCTTCGAATGCCCAGCTTTCGCTCCGCACCCACGGCATGGCCGGCACGACGCTTCGCCGCCATCTCGCCTGCTTGGTGGAAGCCGGCCTGATCATCCGCCGCGACAGCCCGAACGGCAAGCGCTATGCCCGCAAGAACCGAAGCGGCGCGATTGGCGAAGCCTTTGGGTTCGATCTGTCGCCGCTCCTGGCCCGCGCCGAGGAATTCAGGGCGGCGGCAGCGGAGCTTGCTGCCGAGAAACAGCATCTCCGGCTGATGCGCGAACGCCTAACCCTCTGCCGGCGCGATATTCTCAAACTGCTCGAACTCCTGCGCGAGACTGCCTCGCCTCTCGGCTGGCAGCCGATCGAAGAGCATTTTCAGGCGCTCGCCGCCAGTCTGCCGCGCAAAGCCACGCCGGCGATGATCGAAACCCAGCTCGCAAAATTGGCAACATTGCGCGAAGAACTGACCAATCAGCTGGAAATATTGCTGAAATCGGGAAAAACGGACGCCAGTGAGCGCCAGAATGGATGCCACAAACAGAATTCACAACCAGATTCACAATCTGAATCTGAACAAGGCTTGGGAAGAGGTGAGGGGATGCCTCCCGCAAGCAAGCGAGGTAACGAACGAAAATCGCCGCCTGATCCCCTCGAGAACCATCGTCAAGGTCATCCTCAGCCGGTCGGAAGCCTCGCCCACACTGCTAGGCCCGTTGCTCCTTGCGCTCGCCAGATACCACTGCCGGCCGTTCTCAGCGCTTGCCCGCAGATTGCCGATTATGCACCGGCGGGCCGCGTATCGGACTGGAAAGACCTGATGACGGCCGCGATAGTCGTCAGGACGATGCTGAATGTCAGCCAGGATGCCTATCAGGACGCCTGCTCGGTGCTGGGATACGAGAACACCGCAACCGTCATCGCCTGCATTCTCGAGCGGGCCGACCGGATCAATTCGCCAGGAGGCTATCTGAGGGACCTCACACGGCGCGCGAAACAGCAGGCGTTTTCGATCGCGCCGATGATCAGCGCCTTGAGCCGCGCCAGGAGGCAAGTCCGCAGATGACAAGCTGATTCATCCGGCTTCGAGCCTGGCTCAACGGTAGGACCTACAAGGGCGCATTTCGGCAGCCTGGGACCACCCGGCTGGGCAGGCATTCCGGAGATGAAAGTCCGCGTTAAACGCTGTGGAGAAAGAAGGCGTGCTCAAGCGCAGCGTTGCCTTGCGCGGTCAGATATCGGAAACTCATCCTAACGCGGATTCGCCACGTGCACCATTCGGTGCCTCTTTCTTAACTATTCCGCGGTAATCGTAAGCTATTGGGAAATAAGACGCCGCGACAACAATGCGGAAGCTATCTCACCCGTAATTTCCGTCACTCGGACGGCACAAATCGATCCTTTCCAACGGCAGTATTCAGCAAACAGATCGCGTAAGCTCACAGGCGCGGAAAAGGCGCCTCGCAGTGCAAGTGTTGACAGCTGTCAACCGTCAAGCAAGACCCCTCGGTAAGGCGAGTGCCATCTGGCTCACCTGACGTTCGATGCACGGTGCAAAGACTGCGACTGCGCAGATTGCGGGTAGACGAAACCCGGTACCGAGCTTGTTCTACCGGACACATGCTGTTTGCCCTGCCAACAGCCCGATCACTCGCGCCAGTGCGCCGCAACCCATGGAGCCGGAAGGATATAGTGCCGCAAGTAGCGGAAGGGATTCTTCTCGCGTCGATCCGGCGAAAACAGGCCGCGAATGTGCTCGATCGGCGTGCCTCCCGAGCCCTTCTTGCCGTATCGCCCGTCGATAGCGTGCTGCGGCAGCAGCCCGCGCGGGAAAAGCACGACGCGCGCATCCGCAGGAAGCCGCGGTGCGAGCCAGTAGTTGAGCGGAAACGGCCGGCGGCAGTCCTGGCGAAAGTGCAGCACATGGCGCCGCGGAAAGAACTTCGCGCCGCCTGGAGCATTGCGCGTCACAAATCTCTGTTCGAACTCGTATTTATCCGCGACCCCCTGCGGATCGGCACGGAACTTTTCCTGCAAGTCGACCAGCCCGCCAACCGGGAAGCGGAACACCGAGGTCTGGCCGAGCCTCTCGAAAGGTGTTGTCTGGTTCTTTGCAAGAACCACGTCGTTGGCCCCGCCGACTTCGAAGAAGCTGTCAAGCGAGCCGACTACCACCACGTCCTGGTCGAGAAACAGTACCGGTCCTTGAAGGTCGCCAAGTTTCGGTCCCCACAGCCGCGCCTTGGGCCAGATTCCCTTGGTATTCGTCGGCATCTCCACCTCCAGCGGCGGCAAATCCTCGCAGCGGATTTCCGGGCGCAGGCCGTCGCGGTTGTCGGTGAAGCAGGTGAAAGTGAAAGGCGGGGTGATGTTGCGCGCCACCATGGCGTAAAGTCGATTGATAAAAGGGGGGCCATATTTCGTGCCCCAATTGATGCAGATCACCTGTTTGACGCCGCCGCTTGCCGCCAGAACGCTTGCCATTGGCCCTTGCTTCTTTCGTCTTTCTGCCTGCAAAGCGCCTGCCGCTATGCCGCGGGCTGGCCCCTGCCCCAAATCAGCTGTGATGACAAACGGGAGGATGCGCAGGTACTCGGTTGCTCCGATACGCCTTAAAGCAGGATTTGTATTCGGCTGGCAAGACTGACAGGAGGATTGAGAGTTGACAGCTGTCAACAGGTTGCATCATGTACTGTCGCGCTCACGCATCGAGCGGCGCGCTGCTGCCAGGTTCTTGGCTGTTGACAGCTGTCAACTGTCAACCACAGCGCCGTGCGTCTTATCAGACGCGTGAACGCTGCATGTCTTCGTCCTTCGACCGAGGTGGATTTACCGAGAGATGCAGTAGTCTATAGCCTGCCAATCTCTCGACATTTCCAGTGGGCAAAGCAAGCGGCGCCTGTGACGGAAGGAAATCGCATGTTACGTTCCGTTTCACCGTCAACGCACCGCTTTTCAAATGAGATACGAGCTAGCCGATCCGCTGCATCCGACGCTACTTCCGGCCCTGATCGCGGCGGAAGACGGCCTTGCTCGCCTTGACGAGCGGGCCGCCCGCCATGTGGTCGCCGAAGGGTTTCGCGAGCGCGGGCAGTTCTTCGATGCCGTCGCCGCCCTGTGGGTTGCCGGCGAGCTCGTCCACGTCGAGGACTTGGTTCTGCACGATTCGCACATGGATGCGCGCGCGCCGTCGCACGAATTGACGATTGCGCACGCGGTGTTGCGGGCGCGGCGAAGGCTGGAGTCGGCGGAACCCGGCTGGGCACTTTCGGCAGCCGGGCTCGATGTCCTGCGGGGTGAGCAGGCAGGGGAGGGGCTGTCCGCTGCCGCAGCTCTGCGCTTAGATGCGGCCGAGCCGCCGGAGTTCGGCGAGGAGGAGCCCGATGAAAATCCGCTCGCCAGCGAGTTCGCCGAACTCGATGCGGCGCTCGCGCGTTCGCGGTTGCTGCTCGACAGCCACAGGGAGGCGATTGCCGACGCGGAGGCAGCTCCCCCCCCGGTGCCAAAGGAAAGACAGGAACCCATGGGTCAACTCGGGCTGCTCTTCGACGAGGAATGGGACGAGCGGGCGCGGCTCGACGCCTGGCGCGCGGTGCTCCCGCTCGCCGACCAATTGCCGGCGTCGATGGGAGCCGCGATCCTCTTCGACGCGTGGGAGCGCATTGAGCCGCTGCGGCGCAAGCACTGGCTCGGAGCGCTTCTCATCGGCGACTACCTGCGCTCCCGCGGCAAGGTGGCTTCGCATGTTGTGGCACTAAATACCGGGCTGAAGACGATCCGCCATGAGCGGCGGCGCTCGAGGGACCGGCTTACGCGCCTCAACGCCTTTCTTGAGGCGATGTCGGCAACGGCCGATCTCGGCCTGAAGGAGCTCGACCGGCTGTCGCTTGCAAGGACGCAGATGGAGATGCGGCTCAGGGATCGCCGTTCGAACAGCAACCTGCCCGGACTCCTCGAGCTCGTCCTGTCGCGGCCGATCGTATCGACCGCGCTGATTTCCCGACAACTGGGCGTGACCCCGCGCGGTGCCCTCAATCTCGTGCGCGAGCTCGGCTTGCGTGAGATGACGGGCAGGGGACGCTATCGCGGCTGGGGTGTGCTCTAGAGAGCGCGTTTTTGCCCGGCCGGCTACTGCATGTCTCCTTGAAACGACCTCGATTTAAGGTCAAAGACATGCAGCAATTCAAGTGCTACAGCGACCTTTGCGCGTCTGATAAGACGCGCAGCCCTGTAGTGACCAGCCGGGCAAGCGGATCACGCGCTGAGCGATTTTGCGAAGGGCAGCACGCGGATGCGCTTGCCGAGCGCCCTGTAGGCTGCGTTGGCGACGGCTGGCCCGATCGGCGGCACGCCCGGCTCGCCGATGCCAGAGGGCGGGTTAGAGGAGGGGACGATGTGGACCTCCACTTTCGGCATCGCATCGATGCGGAGCGGCGTGTACAGGTCGAAATTGCCCTGGTCGACCTCGCCATCGGTCAGCGTGATCTCCTCGCCGAGGATGGCGCCGAGCCCGAAGCCGATTCCACCTTCCACCTGGGCGCGGACCTGGTCGGGATTGATCGCCAGGCCACAATCGACGGCGGCGACGACACGCTCGACCTTGATCCCGCCGTTGCCATCGGCCGACACCTCGGCGATCTCGGCCACCACGGAGCCGAAGCTCTCGGCGAGGGCGACACCGCGGAAGCGGCCCTCGGTGAGCGGCTTGTCCCATCCGGCCCTTTCCGCCGCCAGCTTCAGGACCGTCGCATGGCGCGAGTTCGGCTCGAGTATCGACAGACGGAACTCGACCGGGTCTCGCCCCGCCGCCTCGGCGACTTCGTCGAGAAAGGTTTCGGCCGCAAAGGCGGTGTGGGTCGAGCCCACGGAACGCCACCAGAGAACCGGAACGCCGAAGTCCGTGGTCGTCAGCCCGACCGTCTGATTCGGAATGGCGTAGGGCAAGTTATGCGCGCCCTCGACCGACGTCGGGTCGACGCCGTTCTGGATCATGCCCTCGAGAGCCGTCCTCGCCACGATGGACTGGCCGACGATGTGATCGTCCCAGGCGAGCAGTTTACCGCTCTCGTCGAGGCCCGCCCTGAGGCTGTGCACATAGGCCGGCCGATAGCGGCCCGCGCGCATATCGTCTTCGCGCGTCCATTGCACCTTCACCGG
>JAPSJG010000348.1 GCA_031178305.1 Sinorhizobium sp. | reverse complement strand
TCAGGTGAATCACTTGACGTCGCACAGATGCGGCAAAACCAAACAGTTGGAGCGGCGCAAACGCATGTGAGCGCATGGTGCTCTAGCGGGAGCTCTGGACAGCAGTGTGGCGAAGGGTGCGCCCTGCTCGCTCAAGCCGCCGTCGCCCTGATCGGCACCTGTGGAAAGCAAACCGCTGCTTCATCTTCCTGCCGCAATCAATGGTATGAAGCAGCTTAGCACCAATGGGGACCCGTGATTCGATGATCAAGAAATGCGCCATTCTGGCTGTTGCCGCCGTCTATCTTTCAGGATGCACAACCACTGATCCCTATACGGGAGAACAGAAGATGTCGAACACGGCCGGCGGCGCGCTGATCGGTGCGGGTCTGGGGGCGGCGACCGGCCTCCTCGTAGGCGGCAGCGCAGCCGGACGCCGTGATGCCGCCCTTGTCGGCGCAGGCATCGGTGCGCTCGGCGGCGGGCTCATCGGCAACTATATGGACCAGCAGGAGGCGGAATTGCGGGCCCAGCTACAGGGCACCGGCGTCTCGGTAACGCGCGCCGGCGACCGCATCATCCTGAACATGCCGTCCAACATCACCTTCGCGACCGACCGCGACCAGGTGATCCCGGACTTCTATTCGACGCTCGATTCCGTCGCGATCGTGCTGCGCAAGTTCAACAAGACTCTGATCGACGTCGATGGTCACACCGATTCGACCGGCAGTGCCTCCTACAATCAGGGCCTCTCCGAACGCCGCGCCGCCTCGGTCGCCAATTATCTCGCCGGTCGCGGCATCGACCAGCGGCGCATCTCGACCATGGGCTACGGCATGGAGCGGCCGGTCGCATCGAACGCCACCGAGGCGGGCCGCGCCCAGAACCGTCGCGTCGAAATCTCAATCGCGCCAATCAAACAGGGTTGATTCATCCGCCGCATCGACAGTCGAATGGGTCGTCGGCATGCCGGCGGCCCTCGTCGTTTTACCTATTCCTTCGGCGGGTAGGAATGTGCATTGCCGCGGAAATCGGTGATCGTGTAGCAGCCCCCGCCTTCCGGCGAAATCGCACCGGCACTGACGACGGCCTTGCCGTGGCCGCCGGGGATATCGAGGACATAGGTCGGCTGGCAAAGGCCGGAAACCCGACCGCGAAGGGAGTCGACGAGCGCCTGGCCCTCCTCTATCGAAAGGCGGAAGTGGCTGGTGCCGGGGGCGAGGTCCGGGTGGTGCAGGTAATAGGGCTTGATCCGCGTTTCGACAAAGGCGCGCATGAGTTCCGTAAGCACCTCCGGATCGTCGTTGACGCCCCTGAGCAACACCGATTGGCTGACCATGACGATGCCGGCGTCGATCAGCCGCGCCGCCGCAGTGCGTGCTTTCGACGTCAGCTCCCGCGGATGGTTGGCGTGGAGCGCGACATAGGTCGTCTTGCCGCTCGCCTTCAGCGCCGCGATAAGATCCGCATCGATCCGCTCCGGTTCGACGACCGGCACGCGCGTGTGGACGCGCACGACCTTCACATGGGCGATGGCGTGAAGCCGCTCCAGCATTTCGGCGAGCCGCCGTGACGAAAGGACGAGCGGATCGCCGCCGGTGAGGATCACTTCCCAGATTTCGGAATGCGCAGCGATATAGGCGATGGCCGCGTCGAGTTCCCCCGTCGTCAGCGTGCCGAGCCCTTGCGGCCCCACCATCTCGCGGCGGAAGCAGAAACGGCAATAGACGGGGCAGACATGCACGGCCTTGAGCAGCACCCGATCCGGATAGCGGTGGACGATGCCGGCAACGGGGCTGTGGGCGCTGTCGCCGATCGGGTCGGACCGCTCGTCCGGGGCAAGCGTCAATTCGGCCGGATCGGGCACGAACTGCCTTGCGATCGGGTCGTCCGGATTACCGCGGTCTATGAGGCGCGCGACCGCCGGAGTGATCGCGACCGTATAGCGGGAGGCGACGCGGGAGATCGCCTCCTCGGCTGCGGCGTCGATGAGCCCGGCCTCGGCGAGCTCGCGCGCTGTCCTGATGGGGCGCTCTGTGCTCATGCGCCTTCCTCCGCGACCGGCGCCCAGAGCACCTGATCGATGCGCGATGCCCCGGTAGCAAGCATCACCAGGCGATCGAAGCCAAGCGCGATGCCGCTTGCTTCCGGCATGACGCAAAGAGCGGCGAGAAAATCCTCGTCGAGCGGGTAAGTCTCTCCGTAGATACGAGCCTTCTCCGCCATCTCCAGTTCGAAGCGGCGACGCTGTTCGGCGGCATCCGTCAGCTCGCCGAAGGCGTTCGCCAGCTCGACCCCGCAGGCGTAAAGCTCGAAACGCTCGGCGACCCGTGGGTCACGTAGCGTCGGCCTTGCCAGCGCGGCCTCCGCGACCGGATACTCGTCGAGGATGGTCGGCCGGCCGAGGCCGAGCTGCGGTTCGATCTTCTCGACGAGCACGCGGCTGAAAAGATCCGCCCAGGTGTCGTCCTCGGCGATGCGCAGCCCGGCGTCGCGCACGGCCGCGGCCAGCCGATCCCGATCGGTCGAGCCGTCCCTGGCAATGGATGCGATCAGGTCGATCCCCGCGTGACGCTCGAAGGCCTCGGCCAGCGAAAGCCGCTCCGGTTCGAGGGCCGGATTGCATTCGCGGCCCTGAAAGGCGAGGGTGCGAGCGCCCGCTGTCTCGGCGACGAGCGTGAGAATCTCGGCGCAATCGCGCATGAGCGTCTCGTAACCGTCTTCGGCGCGATACCATTCGAGCATGGTGAACTCCGGATGGTGCAGCGGCCCGCGCTCGCGGTTGCGGTAGACATGGGCGAAACAGACGATGCGCTTCTCGCCGGCGGCGACGAGCTTCTTGCAGGCGAACTCCGGCGAGGTGTGCAGATAAAGCGGCTGGACCGAGCCGTCATGGCCGATCGCCTCAGTTGCGAAGGCATGCAGATGCGCTTCATTGCCGGGCGAGACCTGCAGCGTCGCCGTGTCGACCTCGATGAAACCGCGCGCGTCGAAAAAGCGCCGCAGGGCCGCCTGTATGCGGTTGCGGCCGATCAGGAAAGGGCGTCGATCGGCATGGACATCCGGGGTCCACCAAGGAGAAGCGTGCGGCATGATCGGTCCGATCCAAGCATTCTTGCGCGAGATGCCGGCTCAGGCTGGCATTCCGCGCGAAATTAGGGTAGTGGCGGCGCGAACTCCATTCTCGCGTCCTCATGGACCGGTATTCCGGCCCGCTCGTGCCGCGTACCTCTGTTACAAGGAAGACTAATGGTCAAGGTCATCGCTTCTTCTGTCCGTAAGGGCAACGTCCTCGACGTCGACGGCAAGCTTTATATCGTGCTCACGGCGCAGAACTTCCACCCGGGCAAGGGCACGCCTGTCACGCAGGTCGACATGCGTCGGATTTCCGATGGCGTGAAGGTCTCCGAACGCTACCGCACGACCGAGCAGGTCGAGCGCGCCTTCGTCGAGGACCGCGAGCACACCTTCCTCTACGAGGATGCCGAAGGCTTCCACTTCATGAACCCGGAGAGTTACGACCAGCTTGTCATGTCCTCCGACGATATCGGCGACCAGAAGGCCTACCTCCAAGAAGGCATGGCCGTGATGCTGTCGATCCACGAAGGCGTGGCGATCGCCATCGACCTGCCGCGCCACGTCATCCTCGAGATCACCGAGACCGAGCCGGTGGTCAAGGGTCAGACGGCCTCCTCCTCCTACAAGCCGGCGGTTCTCTCGAATGGCGTTCGCACTTTGGTGCCGCCGCATATACAGGCCGGCACCCGAGTCGTGATCGCGACGGAAGACGGTTCCTACGTCGAGCGCGCCAAGGACTGAGGTCGCACTCAGGCATCCGATCACTCGGAGTGCTTCTCACCTACACCCTCTCCCCGCAAGCGGGGGAGAGGGGACGGGAACCCGCCACCGGCTGCGCTTGAAGGAGAGAAGCCGATGCCGCGATTCCCTTTCTCCCGCCGGCGTCCGTCGGCGGGAGAAAGTGCCGGCAGGCGGATGGGGCGGCCGAGCTCGACACGAAGCTCGCGTATGAAGTGCTTTTGACCGACTGGCGGCTGCGCCTCTCCAAGCGCTTCCCATATGCCGCCGCCATGAAATTAACCGCGCATTTTCCAAACCCGGCGCTAGGATGCCGCCGATTTAGAGCGGAATAAGAGACGAGGCACGCATGTTTCCACTGTCGCATATGATGAAGGCTTTCATCCGCAAAGGGCGCCTGACGGTGATCGATGCGGATGGCAAGAGGCATGTCTTTTCCGGCGATCCGGGCCCGAGCGTCACGATGCGGCTCAACGACAAGCGGCTCTATCGCAGCCTCGTCTTCAACGCCGAACTCGCCGCCGGCGAGGCCTACATGGACGGCACCATGCGCTTTGAGGAGGGCTCGACGCTAAGGGACTTCCTCACCCTCTTTTCAATCAACCGCCTGTCGCTCGGCTC
>JAPSJG010000347.1 GCA_031178305.1 Sinorhizobium sp. | reverse complement strand
AGTGGGCAGGCCGCCTCAAGGCGAGGGCGACCGGGCGGCCCGCTAACCCGCGGGTGCACAGGAAGGAAAGCGGCGAGTTCTTCGTCGCGGGAGCAGTAGACTTGGTGGAAGTCTTGCGTGGCGAGATCGACGATTCGGACGGGAGGACATCCGCGCTGCGCGGCCAGCGCCGGTGGGCGCATCCGTTCACGCTGATCCGCCGCCTGTTCGGCAACGCCGTCTTTTCGAGCCTGACGCGGCGGATTGTATTCTTCAACCTCGTCGCGCTCATCGTCCTCGTCGGCGGGATCATGTATCTCAACCAGTTCCGCGAGGGCCTCATCGACGCCCGGGTGGAGAGCCTGCTGACACAGGGCGAGATCATCGCCGGCGCGATTTCGGCCTCGGCATCGGTCGACACGAACTCGATCACCATCGATCCGGAAAAGCTGTTGGAGTTGCAGGCCGGCGAAAGCATCACGCCGCTGCCGAGCGACGAGGACCTCGAATTCCCGATCATCCAGGAGCGGGTCGCGCCGGTTCTCCGAAGGCTCATCTCGCCGACGCGCACGCGCGCCCGCCTCTTCGACGCCGACGCCGATCTGCTGCTCGACTCGCGCCATCTCTATAGCGGCGGTCAGGTGCTTCGCTTCGATCTGCCGCCGGTCGATCCGGAAACGCCCGGCACCATGGAGGCGATCGGCACCTGGTTCAACCGGCTCTTACAGCCGAGCGACCTGCCGCTCTACAAGGAGCCGCCGGGCGGCAACGGCTCTGTCTATCCGGAGGTGATGAACGCGCTGACCGGCGTGCGCGGGGCAGTCGTGCGCGTCACCGAAAAGGGCGAGCTGATCGTGTCCGTGGCGGTGCCGGTGCAGCGCTTCCGCGCTGTACTCGGCGTACTGCTGCTCTCCACCCAGGCCGGCGATATCGACAAGATCGTCCATGCCGAGCGCCTGGCGATCATCCGTGTCTTTGGCGTCGCCGCACTCGTCAACGTCATTCTTTCGCTCCTCCTCTCCTCGACCATCGCCAATCCGCTGAGGCGACTGGCGGCGGCCGCCATCCGCGTGCGCCGCGGCGCCAAGCAACGCGAGGAAATCCCGGACTTCTCCTCCCGCCAGGACGAGATCGGCAATCTCTCGATCGCGCTCCGGGAAATGACGACGGCACTCTACGACCGCATCGCCGCGATCGAGAATTTCGCCGCCGATGTCAGCCACGAGCTGAAGAACCCGCTGACCTCGCTGCGCAGTGCGGTGGAGACCCTGCCGCTCGCGCGCACGGAGGAGTCCAAGAAGCGGCTGCTCGACATCATCCAGCACGACGTCAGGCGTCTCGACCGCCTGATCAGCGATATCTCGGACGCCTCCCGGCTCGACGCCGAACTCGCCCGCAGCGATGCGAAGAAGATCGACCTCGAAAAGCTCCTCGGCGACCTCGTCGATATCTCGCGGCAGGTTCGCGGCAGCAAGAAACCCGTGCTTCTCGACTTCGTCGTCGACCGCAAGGACAATCCGAAGGCGAATTTCTTCGTCAGCGGCTATGAGTTGCGTATCGGCCAGATCGTCACCAATCTCATCGAGAATGCGCGCTCCTTCGTTCCCGTGCCAAACGGCCGCATCATCGTGCGGTTGAGCCGGACTCGGTCACGCTGCATCGTCACCATTGAGGACAACGGACCCGGCATCCGGGCGGAGGATATCGACCGCATCTTCGAGCGCTTCTACACCGACCGGCCGGAAGGCGAGGATTTTGGCCAGAACTCCGGCCTGGGCCTGTCGATCTCGCGCCAGATCGCCGAGGCGCATGGGGGCACGCTGAAGGCCGAGAACATCGTCGGCAAGGGCGGCCTCGTGGCCGGCGCCCGCTTTATCCTGTCGCTGCCAGCCGAGCAGAACGCGTGACGACCGGCTGCAACATCCACGCGACGGCGATCGTGCTTGGCACGACCGGCTTTCTCGTGACCGGCGCTTCCGGCTCGGGCAAATCGGCGCTGGCGCTCTCCCTGATTTCGCAGGTGCGGCGCCGCGGGCGCTTCGCGGCGCTTGTTGCAGACGATCGGGTGGACCTGTCGCTGGAGAACGGCCGGATCGTGGCGCGCTGCCCGCCCGCCATTCGGGGCCTGATCGAAATTCGCGGCGCCGGCATCGCCGCAGTGGACATCGTCCCGGCCTGTATTCTCGACTGGGCGATCCTGCCGGTGAAGTCACCATACGACTCCCGCCTGCCGCCGGAGCAGGAACAGTTGCAGCTAAAAGTTGGCAATAGCCTGCCCATAATACGCCTTCCCGTTGAAGGCCCCCTCTCTCCGCTCGACGCGCTCCTCGCGATACTGCCCGAAAAATTAGGCATTTAGCCCTATACGACAGCAAAACGGCTGCTTTTTCGGCATTTTAGGCTTGCACTTCGCCTTTTCCTTGCCAAGATGGCCGCCCCAACAGGTGGACGAAATTGCTGCATTGCGATATTTCACCCATCGACGAGTTGCGGATGCAGTTGGAGCATAGATACCATGATCGGACTTGTGCTTGTCACCCATGGCAAGCTGGCGGTTGAGTTTCGGCATGCTTTGGAACATGTCGTCGGTCCGCAAAGAGCAATCGAGACGGTGTGCATCGGCCCCGAGGACGACATGGACCAGCGGCGTCAGGACATCATCGACGCCGTTGACAGCGCCAATGAAGGCGATGGCGTCATCATCCTTACGGACATGTTCGGCGGCACACCCTCCAACCTCGCCATTTCAGTCATGAGCAGCGGCAGCGTCGAGGTGATTGCCGGCGTCAACCTGCCGATGCTGATCAAGCTCGCCGGCGTGCGCGGCGAAAGCGACATGGACAAGGCCCTCGTCGAAGCCTCGGAAGCAGGACGAAAATACATCAATGTCGCCAGCCGCGTGCTGAGTGGAAAATGATGGACCACCTCCCCGATACGGCGTTGACGCGCGAGTTGCTCATCATCAACAAGCGCGGCCTGCACGCGCGCGCCTCGGCGAAGTTCGTCCAGACGGTCGAGGCCTATGATGCGGAAATCACCGTCTCCAAGGACGGCATGACCGTCGGCGGAACGTCGATCATGGGACTGATGATGCTGGCGGCGAGCACCGGCTGCACCGTCTTCGTCAGCGCCAGCGGTTCCCAGGCGGAAGAGGCGCTGAATGCCCTCGATGCCCTGGTGCGCGACAAGTTCGGCGAAGAAATGTGAAATCTCGCCTCGAGCGCAGGCTGCCCGCCGCGCCGATATAAACATATAAAGACCTCTTTATATGGCCATTGCCCTGCTAGGCGATTCCTGATAGACCAAACGCTCGCTCCCCGTCACAAATGCGGGGACGCAATGTCACGCCGCCAAACGGCCTGTCCGCCGGTGCGGCCGAAAAGATCAGCCTGGAGAACTCCATGACCGCCACTCAGGACTATATTGTCGCCGACATCGGGCTTGCCGATTTCGGCCGCAAGGAAATTGCGATCGCCGAAACGGAAATGCCGGGCCTGATGGCCTGCCGCGAGGAGTTCGGTCCGTCGCAGCCGCTCAAAGGCGCCCGCATCACCGGCTCGCTGCACATGACGATCCAGACCGCGGTGCTGATCGAGACGCTGGTTGCGCTCGGCGCGGAAGTGCGCTGGGCCTCCTGCAATATCTTCTCGACCCAGGACCATGCCGCCGCCGCGATCGCCGCGCGCGGCATTCCGGTCTTCGCCGTCAAGGGCGAGTCCCTCGAAGAATATTGGGCCTATACGGACAAGATCTTCCAGTGGGCCGATGGCGGCTTCTCCAACATGATCCTCGACGATGGCGGCGATGCCACCATGTACATCCTGCTCGGCGCCCGCGCCGAAGCCGGCGAGAACGTGCTGTCGAATCCCGGCTCGGAAGAGGAGGAAATCCTCTTCGCCCAGATCAAGAAGCGACTTGCCGCAACGCCAGGCTGGTTCACCAAGCAGCGCGATGCCATCAAGGGCGTGACGGAAGAGACGACCACCGGCGTCAACCGCCTCTATCAGCTCCAGGCGAAGGGCTTGCTGCCCTTCCCGGCGATCAACGTCAATGACAGCGTTACCAAGTCGAAGTTCGATAACAAGTATGGCTGCAAGGAGTCGCTGGTTGACGGCATCCGCCGCGGCACCGACGTGATGATGGCCGGCAAGGTCGCGGTCGTCTGCGGCTATGGCGATGTCGGCAAGGGCTCGGCCGCCTCTCTGCGCGGCGCCGGCGCGCGCGTCAAGGTGACCGAAATCGACCCGATCTGCGCACTGCAGGCCGCCATGGACGGCTACGAAGTGGTGCAGCTCGAAGACGTCGTCTCCACCGCCGACATCTTCATCACCACGACCGGCAACAAGGACGTCATCCGCATTGAGCACATGCGCGAGATGAAGGACATGGCGATCGTCGGCAATATCGGCCACTTCGACAACGAGATCCAGGTTTCCGCACTTCGGAACCTGAAGTGGACGAA
>JAPSJG010000346.1 GCA_031178305.1 Sinorhizobium sp. | reverse complement strand
CCGTTCATCAGCGCACGCGCGATCGAGACGCGCTGTTGCTGGCCGCCGGAAAGCTGGCTCGGACGGTGGTCGAGCCGTTCGCCGAGCTTAAAGGATTTAAGCAGCGCCTCGGCGCGCTCGTGCCGATCCCTTGCGGGCACGCCGGCATAGATCGCCGGCACCTCTACATTCTCCTGGGCGGTTGCCGTCGGGATGAGATTATAGGCCTGGAAGACGAATCCGAAGGTACGGCGGCGCAAGGCCGCGAGCTCGTCGCCATCGAAGCCGGCGACATTCTCGCCTTCGATAAGATAGTCGCCCGAGGTAGGCTGATCGAGGCAGCCGAGGATGTTCATCAGCGTCGACTTGCCGGAGCCGGATTCACCCATGATCGCAACGAATTCGCCGGCCTCGATGTCGAGCGTGACGTCATGCAGCACGCCGACGGCGAGATCGCCGTTGAAATAGGTCTTGCTGACCTTCTTGAGCGAGATGAGCGGTGTCATCGGCACCCTCAGAACATGGACGGTAAGCGCAAACCGCGCAGCGTGCGGCCTTCGCCGTTACGGGTGCCTGCGGGTGCAGTGTCAACGACGACCTTCTCGCCTTCCTCGAGGCCGCTCAGAACCTCTGCGCTCACACGGTTGCGGATGCCGACCTTCACCTCCCGGGTCTCGGTGGTACCGGAGGGCGTGACGACGGTCACTTGCGTCGGCTTTTCGGCGCCGCGGCTCATGTGGAGCGCGCCACTGGGCACGACGAGCACGTCCTTGGCGGCCGCTTCAACGAAAAAGACCTGGGCGCTCATCGACATCATCAGTTCGCCCGTAGGATTGGGTACGTCGAAGAGCGCGTAATAGAGGACGACATTGTTTTCGGTGTCCGGTTTCGGCTGAATCTGGCGAAGCTTACCGGTGAAACGCTTATCCGGCTGGCCGAGTAGCGTGAAATAGGCGTCAATGCCGATCTTCAGCTTGCCGACGTCCGCCTCGGAGACCTGCGCCTTCACCGTCATGGTGGAAAGATCGGCGATGGTGACGATCGTCGGCGCCGTCTGGTTGGCGTTCAGCGTCTGACCTTCCTTGGCCGGATTGTCGACGATCGTCCCGGCCATCGGCGCGTAGATCTTCGTATAGCCGAGGGCGACCTGATCGCCGGCAAGGGTCGCCTTCTGCTTACGGATCTGCGCTTCGATCGCCTGCACGTCGGCCTGGGCGGCTGTGTAATCCGCAATCGCCTGGTCGAGCATCGCTTGCGGCGCGCTCTTGGCCGCGACCAGGCTGCGCTGGCGCTCGACATTGGCCTGTTTCAGCACGAGCTGGGCCTTTTTCGAGACGAGCTGCGCCTCGAGAAAGGCGAGTTCCGCCTGGTCGATTTCGATCCTGTTCTCGATTGAGGCCGGGTCGATCTCGGCGATGAGCTGGTTCTCGCCGACCCTGTCGCCGATCCCGACATGCAGCGATTTCAACTGGCCCGAGACTTGCGCGCCGGCGTCGACCGACTTGACGGCATCGAGCGTGCCGACGGCGGTGACTGCGCTTTCGATGTTGCCGCGCGTCACGGTCTCGGTGATCATGGTTGCGGCCGGCTCGGAGGTATACCGGCTCCAGGCGTAATAACCTGCACCAAGGGTGGCGACGAGAACGGGGGCGGCGATCCAGAAACGCGACCGTGGCTTCCTGCGAGGCGGGACCGGTGCTGCCGGGATCACGGTGATGTTCGGTGCGGGATCGCGCGCGGTCTCGTCCTGGCGCACCGTCTTGGCCATCTCGCTCATGGGCATACTCTGTCGGGTGATCGCTTTTCCAAGATAAAGGTCAAAGCGCCCAGCGAAAAGCATTGAGAGGATTATATTTTGGTAATGTTGGATGGTGCCTGCGGGGCGGCAGAAGCCCGCGCGCAACAGTGGCGCGGGTGTGACATTTTCCTGGTGCCGAATACATGAGGGGCTACTTCCAACCGCAATTCTGCGCTCGGCGATTCAGGCAGCGGCCTTCCTTTGGTCGTCATGCTCGGGTCAAGCCCGACGAAGGAGGAGCTGGCCGTGGGGAGAACAATCGCGACGGGGGGGCGCGGCGTCGCAGTGTGGCGCCGCTAGCACCGGCAACCAACCCGCTTGACGTCCTGGCTCCTTCCCACTAGAAGAGCACGAACCGTACCGTACGGTACTGAGGGGCGAGTGAGTGCAGGGCGTCGAAGCGACAAGGGAGACGGGTGCCGGGAGCGGGCTGACGGAGCGTCAGGGCGCGGTACTCGAACAGGCGTTGCGCCTCCTCGTCGATGGTGGCGAAAGGGCGCTGACGACGGCGGGCGTCGCGCGCGCGGCCAATTGCTCCAAGGAAAGCCTCTACAAGTGGTTCGGCGATCGCGACGGTCTGCTTTCGGCGATGATCGCCTTCCAGGCGAGCAAGGTCAGGACGCTCGACGTTTCTGCCGAAGCGCTGGACGCGGCGGGCCTCCGGGCGCATCTTGTCGCCTTCGCCAAGGATCTGCTCGATGTCCTCTCCGGCGAGGTGTCGCTGGCGCTCAACCGGTTGGCGATCGGCCAGGCGAGCCGCGAGGGCTCCAAGCTCGGGCGGCTCTTGCAGGAGCGCGGGCGCCGTCCGATCGCGCGTAGGGCAGGGGCATTGCTGGAGGCGGGTCGCAAGGCGGGGCTGCTCGCCTTTGACGACGCGGAGGAGGCCTACGGCGCTCTTTACGGGCTCGTGGTCGCGGACTGGCATCTGCGCATGCTGCTCGGCGAAGACGCGAGCGCGATTAAGAAGGATTTCAGCCGAAGGGCGGAGCGGGCGGTCGACGCCTTCCTCGCGCTCCATGGCGGGAAAGGGTGACGGTGGCCTGATGCACCACTACGGCGCCGCGCGTCTTATCAGGCGCTGAAAGGTCGCTGTAGCGCTTTGAATTGCTGCATGTCTCCCTAAATCGAGATCGATTTAGGGAGACATGCAGTAGGGAAACAGACTAGCAAAGGGAAGGAAAATTCGATGCGCGTCTATTACGATCGTGATGCCGATCTCAACCTCATCAAATCCAAGAAGGTTGCCATCGTCGGCTATGGCAGCCAGGGCCGCGCGCATGCGCTGAACCTCAAGGACTCCGGCGCCAAGGAAATTCGCATTGCGCTGAAGCCGGGCTCGGCGACGGCCGCCAAGGTCGAGGCTGACGGCCTTTCGGTTCTCTCGGTCGCGGAAGCCGCCGCCTGGGCCGACCTCATCATGATGGCGACGCCGGACGAGCTGCAGGCCGACATCTACAAAAACGAGATTGCCGGCAACATCCGTGACGGCGCGGCAATCGCCTTCGCGCACGGGCTCAACGTCCATTTCGGCCTGATCGAGCCCAAGGCTTCGGTCGACGTCGTGATGATTGCGCCGAAGGGCCCAGGCCACACCGTTCGCGGCGAGTACCAGAAGGGCGGCGGCGTTCCCTGCCTCGTAGCCGTCCACCAGGATGCTTCCGGCAATGCGCTCGACCTCGCGCTCTCCTACGCCTGCGGCGTCGGCGGCGGACGCTCCGGCATCATCGAAACCAACTTCAAGGAAGAGTGCGAAACGGACCTCTTCGGCGAACAGGTCGTTCTCTGCGGCGGTCTGGTCGAACTCATCCGCGCCGGCTTCGAAACGCTGGTCGAAGCCGGTTATGCGCCGGAAATGGCCTATTTCGAGTGCCTGCACGAAGTGAAGCTGATCGTCGATCTCATCTATGAAGGCGGCATCGCCAACATGAACTACTCGATCTCCAACACGGCCGAGTGGGGCGAATACGTCACCGGTCCGCGCATCATCACGGAGGAAACCAAGGCCGAGATGAAGCGCGTGCTGAAGGACATCCAGACCGGCAAGTTCACCTCGGAATGGATGCAGGAATACAGGTCGGGTGCCGCCCGCTTCAAGGGCATCCGCCGCGTCAACGATGCCCATCAGATCGAGGAAGTCGGCGCGAAGCTACGCGCCATGATGCCCTGGATCGGCAAGAACAAGCTCGTTGACAAGTCCAAGAACTAGCGCATCGGCCCGAAAACCGGAACCGATTTTCGGAAAGCACGATGCGTCGATTCAAAGATTTACAGCGCCTTTGTGCGTTCTGACGGACGCACGGCGCTGTAAGCTTTGCCTCCCAAGGAAAGAAGAAAGCCGGGGCATCAGCCTCGGCTTTCTTGTTTTTGACAACAGCTGGCATCACCTCAATCCGGGGATCCCCCCTTCAGGGCGTTGGCCATGTGGGTCTTGCATTTTTCGGTATCATTCGCCGCCAAAGCTTCCTTCGCCATGGCGAGTTCCTTCGTGGCAAAGTCCTTTCTCGTGGCGTCGGTGAACTGGCTGATGTCGGTTTCCAATTTCGTCATGGCAGCCTGGTCGCAGACGATATCGGCCTGCGCAAGAACGGGGGCTGCAAAAGCCACCGAAAGGGCGCCCGCGATGAGGATTCTTGTCAGCATGATATGACCTCCAGAGTCTGGTGTTTACCCGTTACGCGAAGCTCAAACCTCGAACTGCCGTAT
>JAPSJG010000345.1 GCA_031178305.1 Sinorhizobium sp. | reverse complement strand
TGACACAGGGCGGCTTCCGCCGCTCTCAGAACATTGCCTATCGCCCGGCTTGCGAAACCTGTCGCGCCTGCGTCTCCGTGCGAATCCTCGCCCATGAATTCGTCCCGACACGTTCGATGCGCCGTGTTCTGTCGACCAATCGTGACGTGGTTTCCGCCGAATACCCGGCCGAACCCTCGAGTGAGCAATATAATCTCTTCCGTCGTTATCTCGACCGCCGGCATCAGAAGGGCGGCATGTCCGACATGTCCGTGCTCGACTACGCGATGATGGTCGAGGATACGCATGTTCATACCCAGATCATCGAATACCGATTGAGAGCCGAGGGGGACGGAATCAGCGGCAAGGCCAGAGGTCCTCTTGTCGCCACCGCACTGACCGATCGGATGTGCGACGGCCTGTCTATGGTCTATTCCTTCTTCGATCCGACGCTCTCGAGCCGCTCGCTCGGCACCTTCATGATCCTTGACCATGTCCGCAGGGCGAAGGAGCGCGGCCTGCCGCATGTCTATCTCGGCTATTGGGTCAAGGGCTCGCGCAAGATGGGGTACAAAACAAAGTTTTTGCCGCAGGAGCACCTTATGGCGCGCGGCTGGGAGCGTTATGCTGGCGATCCCGAATCAAACGAAACTCCCGCGGACTGACCCTTGCCCCCCTCTTCTGACGCCGCGCGGCATCGGCGCGGCCTTGCCATCACCGGCCTCGGCGGCCTTGCGCTTTCCTTCGACATTCCGCTGATCCGTTCGGCGAATGGGGAGGTATGGTCGCTGCTCGCATTGCGCAGCCTGTCGACCTTCGCCGTTGCAATTCTCGCCTGGTTCGTCATCAATCGTCTGCTCCGCCGGCCAATCGCGCTGATCCCCGGCTGGGCCGGTCTCATCGCCGGCCTTTTCTACGGCATCAATTCTTTCACCTTCCTGCTTGCCGTCTTCAACACGTCGACCGCAAACGTCGTCTTCATTCTCGCCTTCACCTCGATGTTCGCAGCAGTCCTGGCCTGGACGTTCCTGAAGGAGCGTCCTTCCAGTGCCACGCTGCTCACGATGATGGTGATGATCTTCGGTGTCGGAGTGATCGTCAGCGACAGCCTGGAAAGCGGGCATCTCTTCGGCGACGCGATGGCCGCTTGCTCAGCCTTCCTGCTGGCGAGTGCGATCACCGTCAGCCGGGCGAGCGGCCGGGACATGGCGCTGGTACCGTTGACGACCGCAATCTTTCCGGCCCTGGCGGCGTTGATGCTTCTGCCGCCGGGCGGCATCGCCATCGCCGAACCGGGCTACATTCTCTTCAACGGCCTGGTGATGATTCCCTTAGCCTTCTTCTGCCTCGCGACGGGTCCGCGCTACCTCTCGGCGCCCGAAGTCGGCATGTTCTATCTCCTCGAAACCATTCTCGCGCCGATCTGGGTCTGGATCGTCTTTACCGAGACGCCAACGAGCCGGACGCTCCTCGGCGGCGCCATCCTGATCCTCGCCCTCCTCGGCCATTCCTTGTGGCAGATGCGCGCTACTGCACATCTCCTTAAATCGACCTCGATTTAAGGAAAAAACATGCAGCAATTCAAAGTGATACAACGACCTTTGCGCGTCTGATAGCGTCTGACGCGCGGCGCTGTAAGGCGGAGAAGGCACACTGTCCTGCCCGGAAATGCCGTTTACCGGATGATGCTCATTGCGAGCCATCGGGGCCGCCGGCCGACGGTGCCTCCTGCATCTGCGAGCGCATCGCCCAGAGTTCGCGATTGGTGTTGATCCAATCGGCTGCGATTTCCAATGGCGCGGGATTGGCCGCGACCAGTTCCCTATCCCCCTGACGGCGACGGGAGACCAGCCCCGCCTCCTCCAGGATCACGATATGCCTCGAAAGCTCATCCCGCCGAACGCCGACCGCCGTGGCAATTTCCCCGGCGGCAGTTTCACCGGCAAGTAACACTTCGAATATGCGGCGGCGCGTCGAATCGGCGAGCGCCAGCAAGGTGTCGTCGAGAGCCGAAATCATCGCGTTCCTCTCTCAGGCACAGGATCACCGAAATCACCGCGGATTTCGCGAGCCGGTGGATCAAAGAGTCACAGCGCCCGCCTCAAACGAGACCCGCCTCGGAAAGAAGCGGGCGCTGCCGTTGAAGATGATGCGACGACTAGTGATTTCAAGGTGCCAAATCTTGCGGTCAGCCGTTGAAGCGGCCGCTGCGTGGGAACCCTTTCGGCACGAGACGACCGGCGCCAGCACGGTCGCCAAGCCATTCGACCAGTTCTTCCCTGGTCTTTGTGAAGACGCGGCCGGCACTATCCTCCCAGGTAAGGCCGTCGGCCATGGCGAAGCAGCGGATGTCGGAAATGCCGCCGTCTTTGTAGCGCTGCAACCGCACGCCCTTGCCGCGGGCCATTTCGGGAATCTGCACCAGCGGGAAGACAAGCATCTTCCGGTTTTCGCCAACAACTGCGACGTGATCGCCTTTTACCGGCACGACGAGCTTCGCCTCATCGGGCATGACAACATTCATCACCTGCTTGCCCTTGCGGGTGTTGGCAGCGATCTCGTTCTCGGTGACGACGAAGCCGTTGCCGGCAGCCGACGAGATGATGAGCTTGCGCGCCGGGTCGTGCACGAGCGCGGTCAGCACATCCTGGTCGGTTTCCATGTCGACCATGATACGCAACGGCTCGCCATGACCGCGCCCGCCCGGCAGCTTGTCGCCCCCGAGGGTATAGACCTTGCCGCCGGTGGTGAAAATAAGGATCTTGTCCGTCGTCTGCGCCGGGAAGGCGACCTTCAGCGCATCCCCCTCCTTGAATTGCAGCGAGGACGTGTCGGAGATATGTCCCTTCAAGGCGCGGATCCAGCCCTTTTCCGAAATGACGACGGTGATCGGCTCCTTCTCGATCATCGCCTGCTGGATGGCCTCGACATCGGCCTCCGGCGCATCGGCGAAGGTGCTGCGGCGCCTGCCGAGTTCGGTTGCCTTGGCGAACTTCTTCTTGACCTCACCGATTTCCCAGGCAACCGTCTGCCACTGTTTCTCATCGGAGGCGAGCAGCGCCTCGATCTCGGCCTTTTCCTTTGAAAGCGCGTCGAACTCCGTGCGGATCTCGAATTCCTCGAGCTTGCGCAGCGAGCGCAGCCGCATATTGAGGATCGCTTCGGCCTGGACGTCCGTCAGACCGAAGCGCTCGATCATCACCGCCTTTGGTTCGTCCTCCTCGCGGATGATGCGGATGACCTCGTCGATGTTGAGATAGGCTATGAGATAGCCGCCAAGGATCTCCAGACGCCGGTCGATGGCGGCCAGCCGGTGGCGCGAGCGGCGCTGCAGCACTTCGCGGCGGTGCGCGAGCCATTCGCTGAGCACCTCATTGAGCGCCATGACCCGCGGCACGCGGCCCATCGACAGCACGTTCATGTTGAGCGGAATGCGGCTTTCGAGCTCAGTCAGCTTGAAGAGCGATCCCATCAGGATATTGGCGTCGACCGAGCGGTTTTTCGGTACGAGCACGATCCGCACGTCCTCGGCCGATTCGTCGCGGATGTCCTCGAGCAGCGGCAGTTTGCGCGCAACGAGCAGTTCCGCGATCTTCTCGATCAGCCGCGACTTCTGCACCTGATAGGGAATTTCCGTAACGACGATCTGGTAGCCGCCGCGTCCCAGATCCTCCACACCCCAGCGGGCACGGACCCGAAAGCCGCCGCGGCCCGTGCGGTATGACTCCAGCATGCTGGCGCGGCTTTCGACGATCACGCCGCCGGTCGGGAAATCTGGGCCCTCGATGCCGCCGCGCTGGGGGTTGGCCGGGTCGAACAGCAGGTCCTCCACCGTCGCATTCGGGTGGCGGATGAGGTAGAGCGCCGCGTCGCAAAGCTCATGCGCGTTGTGCGGCGGGATCGACGTCGCCATGCCGACGGCAATGCCCGAAGCTCCGTTGGCGAGAAGGTTCGGAAAGGCGCCCGGAAGGACCGTCGGCTCCTGGTCCTCCTCGTTGTAGGTCGGACGGAAATCGACGGCATCCTGGTCGATACCCTCCAGGAGGAGGGCCGCGACCTCAGTCATCTTCGCTTCGGTGTAACGGTAGGCGGCGGCGTTGTCGCCGTCGATGTTGCCGAAGTTTCCCTGCCCGTCGACAACCGGGTAGCGCTGGGAGAAATCCTGCGCGAGGCGCACCAGCGCGTCATAGACGGACTGATCGCCATGCGGGTGGAACTTACCGATGACGTCGCCGACGATGCGCGCGCATTTCTTGAACGAGGAATTCGGCCGCAATCCCATCTCGCTCATGGCGTGGATGATGCGCCGATGTACGGGCTTCAGCCCATCGCGCACATCCGGCAGAGCACGATGCATGATGGTCGACAACGCGTAGGCGAGATAACGCTCTTCGAGCGCCGCCTTGAGGTCAACCGGCTGAATATTGTCGTCCCCGCCCCCAGGCGGCAAAAGGCTTTGTCCCATGCCCCTTGCTAGCGCAACAGGCCGGCAACGGCAAGAAT
>JAPSJG010000344.1 GCA_031178305.1 Sinorhizobium sp. | reverse complement strand
CGTCGGCCTTTTTGATGCCGGCAAAACCCATCGCCGTGCCCGGCACGTGCTTCTTCGGCGCTTCGAGGAAGTAGCTGAGGTGGTCATAGTCCCAGACGACCTTGCCGCCCTCGGCGAAGGTCTGCATGCCGGCGGAATAGCTGAAGCCCTCATGCGAGGCGACCGGACGGTTGACGATGCTCCAGAGATTCGGGCCGACCTTGTTGGCTCCGCCCTTCTCCACGGTGTGACAGCTCGCGCACTTCTTGAACACGGCTTCGCCCGCGGCGGCATCGGCGGTCGCGAGCAGCGGTCCGATCGGTTCGGAGGTAGCCTGCTCGCCGCCGGCAGCGCCAGGTTCGGCGGTCGTCTCCTCGGCGACGATCGCAAACCCTTCCTTCTCGGGAGCTTCGGAATGGAAAATGCCTTCCGATACGATGGAAACGGTCATCAGCACGAAGACCGTGCCCAACAAGGCACCCACACCCATGTTCACATATGGATTCATCTGCAAACGCTCCCTTTGCCACCGGCGCAAACAAAAACCCGGCCCATCTTGAAATCGCGCGGAACCTATGTCTTTTGGCTCTGCGTTGCAACAGTGATTATAGGCCCCGAAGTGAGACCTTTTGACACTTTCCGTGGGGTTTTTGAAGGCTGAACGATGATTCGAGAAAAATCGCGCAAAACCATCGTGCTCGTTCCGGCGCGCATGGCATCCACGCGCCTGCCGGGCAAGCCGCTCGGCGACATTTGCGGCCTGCCGATGATTGTACAGGTGGCGAAGCGAGCCGCCGAGGCCGATGTCGGTCGAGTCGTGGTAGCGGTCGACCATGAGGAGGTGTTCGAGGCGGTGAGCGACGCCGGTTTCGAAGCGATCATGACGCGGATCGACCACCAGTCCGGCTCCGACCGGATCTACGAGGCGCTCATGAAGGCCGACCCGGAGGGGGAGGCCGAGATCGTCGTCAATGTCCAGGGCGACCTGCCGACGATCGAGCCGGAGCCGATCCGCGCGGCGCTGAAGCCGCTCGAGAATACGGCGACTGACATTGCCACGCTGACGGTGGCGATCACCGACGAGCATGAGAAGACCAATCCCAACGTCGTCAAGGTCGTCGGCTCGCCGCTTTCGGAGAGCAGGCTGCGTGCGCTCTATTTCACCCGCGCCAGCGCGCCCTATGGGGCGGGCCCGCTCTACCATCACATCGGCCTCTACGCCTATCGGCGCAAGGCGCTCGAGACCTTCGTATC
The DNA here is from genome assembly GCA_031178305.1 of Sinorhizobium sp. Classification (GTDB taxonomy): domain Bacteria; phylum Pseudomonadota; class Alphaproteobacteria; order Rhizobiales; family Rhizobiaceae; genus Sinorhizobium. The sequence continues at coordinate 3,259 of JAPSJG010000344.1, read as the reverse complement.
GCTGAAGCCCTCGACGCTTGAGAGGCGCGAGTCGCTCGAGCAGTTGCGGGCGCTAGAAGCCGGCATGCGTATCGATGTCGAGATCGTCGACTCGGTGCCCCTCGGCGTCGATACGCCGGACGACCTCGAGAAGGCCCGTCGCATTCTTCGGGCCAGAAGCTGAGAGGGGACTCATAATGACCGTCAAGACCAACCGGATTTCCTTCCAAGGCGACTACGGCGCCAATTCCGACATGGCCTGCCGCGACATGTTCCCGTCACTGGAGCCGCTGCCCTGCCAGACTTTCGAAGATGCCTTTTTGGCGGTGGAAAACGGCGACGCCGATCTGGCCATGATCCCGATCGAGAACACCATTGCGGGACGAGTGGCCGATATCCATCACCTCCTGCCGGAGTCGCGCCTGCATATCGTCGGCGAATATTTCATGCCGATCCGTTTCCAGCTGATGGTGCTGCCGGGCGTCAAACACGATGAGATCCGCACGGTGCACAGCCATATCCATGCGCTCGGCCAGTGCCGCAAGATCGTCCGTGCCAATCGTTGGAAGCCGATCGTCGCGGGCGACACGGCCGGTGCCGCCAAGCTCGTCGCGGAAACCGGCGACCGCTCCATGGCGGCGCTCGCCCCGCGGCTTGCCGCGGATCTCTACGGGCTGGATATCATCGCCGAGAATGTCGAGGACACTGACAGCAACGTCACCCGTTTCGTCGTGCTTTCCCGCGAGGAGCAGCGCATGACCCGCAAGTCCGATGACGAACTGATCATCACGACCTTCGTCTTCAACGTACGCAACATCCCGGCCGCGCTCTACAAGGCGCTGGGTGGCTTTGCCACCAACGGCATCAACATGACGAAGCTCGAGAGCTATCAGCTCGGCGGCAAGTTCGTGGCGACGCAGTTCTATGCCGACATCGAGGGACATCCCAGCGATACGGGGGTCCGCCATGCGATGGACGAGCTGCGCTTCTTCTCGGAAAACGTGCGCATTCTCGGCAGCTACCCGGCGCATCCGATGCGCGGGGTGCTCTGACAACGCTCTCCACGCGGTTTTTGCGCTCCCGCCGTCATCCTCGGGCTTGACCAGGTCAACCCCGAGGATTGACTCGCTCGATGGGAGCGACGAGCCATTACAGCGCCCTGCGCCCACTAGGATCGCTTAAGTTCGCTGCATTAGGCAGGATGAGGGAAGGTATGCGCGGCTTTGCGCGCTCATCCGGCTTCAAGCCATTGGAACCGCCCACGATTGGGCGCAACCGGCTTTGGAACATGGCGATCCTGCGTTTTGCTCCGCCTCTGCTGACAATAGTGGCGAAAGTGCGTTAGCCGGCTACGCGCTCAGCGCATGCCTAAATTGCAATCGTGGCGCTACTTAAAACTTGTGCAAATGCCTATTTGACACCCGTCAAGATATGGAGTGTCAAAGATGAAAATCCGCCAGAAGATCATGGAATATGCAACGAAGCGCCGCGCGATCCGCGAGTTGAAAGCTCTCGATGATCACGCGCTGAGCGACATCGGTCTTTCCCGTTCGCAGATTCACGCTGCCGTCTACGGCCGCTAATCCCATAGCGCCGTGCGTCGGTCGCGCGGCGCCACATTCTTCCGCGCCCGCCGTCAGTTCGAGCGGCGCGTCTTCTGCGGAAAGGCAGCCATCCTCCGGCCATCTATCGGCACGGCGGCCCTCAGCCCAAGGCGTGTCAGCTTCGCTCCGGCCAGGCGAGCCAGTCGCGCATGAGCTGGTGCGCGATCGCTCCTTTCGGTGGCGGGATATGCTCGTCACCCGTGTCGGCAATGCCGGTGGTGCGCTCCAGCATCGCCTCGGTCTCCGCGCGCGTGAACCAGCGCACGTCCTCGAGCTCCTGTTCGTCTCGCTTAATGGTCGTCGACTTCGCCTCGGCATAGCAGCCGATCATCAGCGAATGCGGCAGCGGCCAGGGCTGGGAGGCGTGATAGCGCACGCGCCCGATGCGGATGCCCGATTCTTCCTGCGTTTCCCTCCTGACCGCGTTCTCGATCGTTTCGCCCGGTTCCACGAAGCCGGCGAGGCAGGAATACATCCCCGGCGCGAAGTGCGGGCTGCGTCCGAGCAGGCAGAGATCGCGCTCGAGATCGATCGCCATCATGATGACGACGGGGTCCGTGCGCGGGAAGACCATATGGCCGCAGGCGGTGCAGACCCTCCGGTAGCCGCCGGCCGCTCCGTCCATGGGGCCGCCGCAACGGCCGCAGAAGCGGTTATTGGCGTTCCAGACGATCAGGCTCGAACCCTGTGCGAACTGGCCGAGCAGTTCTTCAGGCAGCATCTGCTGGCGGTAGAGCATGCGGGCGTCGGCTATCTTGAAGGGCTCCGGCACGGTTTCCTCGGTGAGGCCCGAAGGCACCGCAAGCCGCGGTTCTCCATTCGGCAGGTAGCCGAGCAGAATGGCCTCGTCGAGCGTCGGTTCGAGGCCGGCGAGTTCATAGGGCGCAAACAGCGGGTCGATGATCTTCGCGTCGTGCTTGACGATCAGCTTGGCGCCGGAGAAGGCGAGAAAATGAGCGCCGGGATGCTTCAGGGCCCTTTCCAGGCAATCGTCCGGCCGGTGCTCGGACTGCCGGTCGAGGTGATTTTCCGCGAAGGCGACGAAGGTGCTCGGCTCCGGGTGAGGGCTGTGAAGATCGAAGATCGTTTTCGTCATGTTCAAAGATTTTCCAATATGCGTGCTGCGAATACCTGATGGTCCGCCTCCGGCCAGGGCTCGGCCTTGCCGAACCCCCAGACCGGTCCCGGCCAGTTGGGATCGCCCGCCCGGCGGGCGATGATATGCACATGAAGCTGCCGCACTATGTTGCCGAGCGCGCCGATGTTGATCTTCTCGGCTCTGGTCACTTTCTTAAGGGCCGTTGCCACCATGGCCGCTTCGAAGGTCAGCATCGTCTGGTCGAGGGGCGACAGATCGATGATTTCCGAAACGCCGTCGCGCTGGGGAATGAGGATCAGCCAGGGCCAGCGTCGATCATTCATCAGGCGCAACTGGCAAAGACCGATCGAGGCGATTGGGATGCCGTCGCGCTCGAGGCGCTCGTCGAGCGTGAAGGTGGACAAGAAACTCTCCTTGGTAAGCGAAACGGATTCGCCTTGTTTTGCACATCGATATCAGTTTTTTGATGGCTTGGCTTGCATTTGCTTCAGATATTGCCGATATGGAGGCCGGGAGGTTGGTGGTGGACGAGCCACTCGCCAACCGGGTCAGGTCCGGAAGGAAGCAGCCCTAACGA
>JAPSJG010000343.1 GCA_031178305.1 Sinorhizobium sp. | reverse complement strand
CGAGATCTCCCGCGTGCATCGGGACACCGACGTCGTAGCCGTGGAAAATGGTGACGATCGGGGGCTTGAGCCGCCTCCATTTCTTCAGCCGTGCGGCGCGGGCGCCATTGTGCCCGAAATGAGCGACGACGACATCGCAGCCATTCAGCCTCGCAACCGATGTGAGGTCGAGGGCGGTGGACAGCTTGTCGTGAAGCTTCGGCGGCAGGCGCCGCAAGGCCGGGCGAGCGCGCGCCGCCGCGCCCCACCAGTCACCGGTTCGTTTGAGGAGCGTCGCGATGGGCTCCTGGCCGCGATTGGCGGGATGACTGTCCGAAATGCCGTTGCAGACGACTTCGACCTCGAAGCCGCGCTTGAGAAGGCCGGCCATTTGGCCGACAACGAAGGTCTCCGACAATTGCGGAAACTGACCGACGACAAAACCGATGCGCATGCCTGCTCGCCTCAGGAAGCCTTGCGCTCGGTGGGGTGGCCGGCAGCGGCGCGCTCGAGTACCTCGAGAAAGGCGGCAAACTGCCGCTCCGGCTGCATCTGCGGGCGCTCGGCGAATCGAGTTGCGGCCGCCGACAACCGCTCGTACTCGGCCCTGTCGCTCCAAAGGCGTCGGATGGCCCCTGTCCATTCGTCGATCGGCGCGTCGTAGTCGAGCACAATGCCGCCATCGCCGATCGCTTCAGGCAGTCCGCCGCGACGCGAGCCGACCACCGGAATGCCGCTGCAATGGGCTTCGGAGGCCACCCGCCCCCAGGCCTCTTCCCACTTGCTCGGCGCAAGCAGGATCCTCGTGCGGCCGTAAACGGTCTTCATGTCGCTGGTGCGGCTTTCCAGCCGCACGTTCTTGAGAGGCGCGATGGTCTTCTCGATCTCCGCGCGATGATCGTCGGCAAGCTTCCAGCTTTCTACGAAGAGGAAGGGAATATCCGGGCAATGGGCCGCGATCTGGACCGCCAGCTCGAAGCCCTTCTCCTGATAGGGATTGATGAAGGTGACATACTGCCCGCTGGTGGGGGTCTTGTAGGTCGCCGGGTTTATCGTCGGCGGGATGACGACCGAATCGATGCCGAACTTCTGCTTGTAGGTCCGGGCGGTGAATTCCGAATTGGCAATGTAGAGCGCGGTGGTCAGTTCGCGCAGATCGCCTGCAAGCTCTTGGAACTCGACGTTCCTTAAATAGACGACCAACGGTACCCCGTATGCCTCGAGTGCCTTGCCGATCGGCACGGATTTGTGGCACTGCACGACGGCAACGTCCGGCTGGAGCTTCTTGACGGCAACGCTCGCTGCTTCCCAGGGAAACCAGCCGCGGATGACCGGATAGCCGGGAAAATTGTCCATGACGCCGCGCTCGCCGGACAACTTAAGCTTGAGTCGCGCCTTCAGGCCAAAAAGGCCGTCTCCGAAGAGAGCGGCCAATACGCCGGCCTCATGACCACGATCGCGTAATTGCTGGACAAGGTGATGCGTGCTCGACTGAACGCCCCCGCTGAATTCGGGATAGTAGCCATTTCCGCCGGCAAACAGAACTTTCATACCGTTGTTTCTCCTTCATAGAGACGTATTGCCGTGCCCGCCTGCGCCCTCCCGATAAGCGAAGCGACGTGCACAAACGGCACAATGACGGCAATTGTTGGGTCGCTCGAAAAGGGGAGGGTGCAACTTGCGATTTTCTGGCATGTCATTGGCTAGCCGGGCTGAAGCTCAGCGGAATCATCCAGCCGCATGTGCGCAATCCTCCAGTAAGCGGGGGTGACCGTACGAGATAGAGGTGCCGCATTGCTGCGCTTCGGCAGAGTGTCACGCCAGGTCTGCAACGTCAATCGGACCCAGCCCAATCGAATTAACTCGAAAGTATTACTAGCGGGAATCTCTATTCGACATAGGAACATCCGCTTTTTTGGCTGCGGATTTTAATGCTACAGTCCATGGTTGAAGCTTCGATCCGCACGGTCGCAGTGCGGCATGAGCGCGCGTAGGCCGGAGGTGTGCATGAAGGTTTCCAGTGTGAAAAGCCTGCCCTTCGCGCTGCTACTGGCGCTTTCCGCTGTATCGCCCTATCCGGGGTGGGCGGCCTCGCCCGCGCCGGTCACGGCCGAGCACGGCATGGTCGTCACTGCCCAGCATCTCGCCTCCGACGTCGGCCTCGAGGTGCTGAAGAAGGGTGGCAATGCCGTCGATGCGGCGGTCGCCGTCGGCTATGCTCTTGCGGTCGTCTACCCGACCGCCGGCAATATCGGCGGCGGCGGTTTCATGACCATCCGCTTCAAGGACGGCAAGACCACCTTTCTCGATTTCCGCGAACGTGCGCCGTTTGCCGCGACAAAGGCGATGTACCTCGACGACCAGGGCAACCTCATCAAAGGCCTGAGCACCGAAGGTTACCTCGCCGTCGGCGTGCCAGGGCCGGTGGCAGGCTTCGAGTTCGCTCGAAGCCGCTACGGAACGCGGCCGCTGAAGGAGTTGATCGAGCCGGCGATCAAGCTGGCGCGCGAGGGCTTCGTGCTGCAGCAGGGCGATGTCGGTGCCTTCGAGCGCGCGGCCAAGCGGCTGGCGAAAGATCCCGCTGCCGCTTCGATCTTCCTGGCACCCGACGGCAAGCCGCGGGCCGTGGGCGATCGCCTGGTGCAGACCGATCTTGCCGCCTCGCTTTCAAAAATCGCGGAGGAGGGGCCGGATGCGTTCTACAAGGGTGAGATCGCCGACCTCATCGTCAAGGCCAGCGCTGGGAAGGGCGGCATACTTTCCAAACGGGATTTCGAGCAATATCGGGTGCGCGAGCTCGAGCCAGTGAAATGCAATTATCGTGGCTACCATATCGTCTCCTCGCCGCCGCCCTCATCGGGGGGCGTCATCATCTGCGAGATACTCAACATTCTCGAAGGCTATCCGCTCTCCTATCTCGGCTACGGCTCCGCCGCAGCTGTGCATACGATGATCGAGGCCATGCGCCACGCCTATGTCGATCGCAACACGGCGCTCGGCGATCCGGACTTCGTCGAGAACCCGGTCGCCAAATTCACCGACAAGGCCTACGCCGAGGAGATTCGCAAGAAGATCGACCCGTTCAAGGCCGGCGTGTCCGAGACGCTGAAGCCGGCGGGCTTCGGCGAGAGCAGCGAGACGACGCATTATTCGATCATCGACGACGAGGGTAACGCCGTTGCCGTCACCTATACGCTGAACGGCTCCTTCGGTGCTGGCGTCGTCGCGCCCGGAACGGGCATCCTGCTCAACAACGAAATGGACGATTTCACGGCCAAGCCCGGGGCACCCAATCTCTACGGTCTGGTGCAGGGCGAGGCGAATGGGATCGCCCCAGGCAAGACGCCGCTTTCCTCGATGAGCCCGACGATCATCTCCAGGGACGGCAAGCCCTTCATGGTGATCGGCAGCCCCGGCGGAGCCCGCATCATCACCATCACTCTGGAGGCAATCCTCAACGTAATCGATCACGGTATGAACATTCAGGAGGCGGTCGACGCGCCGCGCATCCACCATCAATGGCTGCCGGACAAGGTATTCATGGAGCCCTATGCGCTCTCGCCCGATACGTTGAAGCTGCTCTCGGCGATGGGCCATGACGTCGAGATCGATGAGAACTGGACGATCTGGGGGCAGGCGACCGGCATTCTCGTCGGGGGAGAAAGCGTGAGCGAGATCGAGGCGGGCGGCGGTGCACGCTACAACGGCGCGGTCGACAGCCGCATCGGCGCCGGAGCGGCGAGAGGTTATTAGGTCGTTACAGCGGAAAGGCGGCGCGCTCGGTCCCTCAGGCCTGCCTCATCCGAACGTTCCGCTTGCAGAAGCGTTTCGCTGCTAGCAAGCCGTTTTGGCTGCGGCGCTGTGGGGCGCCCCTTGGTGACGGAGGAAATCTGCTATGCAGTTCGCCCGTATCAACGATATCACCATCCACTATCGCGTGGTCGGCGCCGTTACGGAAAAACCGGTTCTCGTCTTCATCAACGCGCTCGGCACCGACTTCCGGATCTGGCGTGATGTCGTCCTCAATCTCGCGGGCGATTACGTGATGGTGCTCTATGACAAGCGCGGCCACGGCCTTTCGGACATCGGCCAGGTCCCCTATTCGATCGAGGATCACGCGAGCGACCTAGCCGGCCTGCTCGAGCGCCTCGCCGTCAAGCAGGCGATCATCTACGGACTGTCGATCGGCGGCCTGATCGCCCAATCGCTTTACCGGCTGCGCCCCGATCTGGTGCGCGCGCTCGTGCTTTCGGGCACTGCGCCCAAGATCGGCACGGCCGAGATGTGGGATGCCCGCATTGCTGCGGTCGAAGCGCACGGCATCGAAGCGATCGCCGATGGGGTACTCGAGCGCTGGTTCACGCCGGCCTTCCGCCGACCGGAGAATGTCGCCTTCGTCGGCTACCGCAACATGCTGGTTCGCCAGCCTCTCCAGGGATATGTGGCCAGTTGCGCCGCGATCCGCGACGCTGACTTTACGGAAGCCGCGAAGAAGATTGCCATGCCGGTGCTCTGCGT
>JAPSJG010000342.1 GCA_031178305.1 Sinorhizobium sp. | reverse complement strand
CGGCTGATCATTCTAGACAAGGACTCATAATGCGCTTGAACATGACTGCTGCGACCGGCTCCATTCTGCAGCCTGACAAGGACTGGTGGCGTGGCGCGGTGATATACCAGATCTATCCGCGCTCCTTCCAGGACACGAATGGGGACGGCATCGGCGACCTTAAAGGCATCACCGCTCGCCTTCCGCATGTGGCGGAGCTTGGCGCCGATGCCGTATGGATCTCGCCGTTCTTCACTTCGCCGATGAGGGACTTTGGTTACGACGTCTCCAACTACACGGATGTCGATCCGATCTTCGGCACGCTCGAGGATTTCGACGAACTGATTGCCGAGGCGCACCACCTCGGGATCCGGGTCATGATCGACCTCGTCCTGTCGCACACGTCCGACGTCCATCCGTGGTTCATGGAAAGCCGGTCGAGCCGCAGCAACGCCAAGGCCGACTGGTACGTCTGGGCGGATTCCAAGCCGGACGGCACGCCTCCGAACAACTGGCTGTCGATCTTCGGCGGGTCCGCCTGGGCCTGGGATCCGACGCGGCAGCAATACTACCTGCACAATTTCCTGACCTCGCAGCCGGACCTCAACCTTCATAATCTCGAGGTGCAGGAGGCGCTGCTTGCGGTCGAACGCTTCTGGCTCGAACGCGGCGTCGACGGTTTCCGCCTCGACACCATCAACTTCTATTTTCACGATAGGGAGTTGCGCGACAATCCGGCTCTGGCGCCGGCGCGCCGCAATGCCTCGACCGCGCCGGCCGTCAACCCGTACAACTATCAGGAACATATCTACGACAAGAACCGCCCGGAGAACCTGGAGTTCCTGAAACGCTTCCGCGCGGTGATGGACGAGTTTCCGGCGATCGCCGCCGTCGGCGAGGTCGGCGACAGCCAGCGCGGGCTCGAGATCGCCGGAGAATATACGTCCGGCGGCGACAAGGTGCACATGTGCTATGCCTTCGAGTTCCTGGCGCCGGATCCCCTGACGCCGGAGCGCGTTGCCGAAGTGCTCGGCGATTTCCAGCGGGTTGCGCCGGAGGGTTGGGCATGCTGGGCCTTCTCCAACCACGATGTCGTGCGTCATGTCAGCCGTTGGGGCGTAGAAGTCAGCGATCACGTCGCCCACGCCAAGATGTTCTCGAGCCTGCTCATGTCCCTGCGCGGCACCGTTTGCATCTATCAGGGCGAGGAACTGGCGCTGACGGAAGCGGAACTCGCCTACGAGGACTTGCGGGATCCCTATGGCATTCAGTTCTGGCCTGACTTCAAGGGCCGCGATGGTTGCCGGACGCCGATGGTTTGGGAGAGCCGTATCGACGGCGGCTTCAGCGACGGAAGACCCTGGCTGCCCGTTCCGGCAAACCACCTGTCGCATTCGGTTGCCATGCAGGAAGGCGATCCGGCGTCAGTGCTCGAGCACTACCGCCGTTTCCTGAATTTCAGGAAGGCCTACCCGGCTTTCGCCAAGGGCGACATAGAATTCATCGAGAAGCGGGAGCCGCTGCTCGGCTTCCTCCGGACCCATGGCAATGAGACGCTGTTCTGCCTGTTCAACATGAGCGGAGAGGCCGCGACCGGATCATTGCCGGACGGGACACTGGAGCCGCTCGAAGGCCACGGCTTCGCTTCTGATATAAAGGACAACGAGATCAATCTACCGGCATGGGGCGCGTTCTTCGCGCGTCTGGCCTAGGAAAACGGGGGAGGATGCGATGACGGGCGTGCTGCTAAAAGATATCCGCAAGTCCTACGGGGCGGTCGATGTCATTCACGGCATCAACCTCGACATCAATGAGGGCGAGTTCGTCGTTTTCGTCGGCCCGTCCGGCTGCGGAAAGTCGACGCTGCTAAGAATGATCGCCGGCCTGGAGGAGATCACCGGCGGTGACATGTACATCCACGGCGAGCGGGTCAATGACGTGCCGCCATCGAAGCGCGGCATCGCCATGGTCTTCCAGTCCTACGCGCTCTACCCGCACATGACGGTCTACGACAACATGGCCTTCGGCATGCGGATCGCGAGGGAATCGAAGGAGGAGATCGACCGCCGCGTCCGCGCTGCCGCGGAAACTCTCCAGCTCACCAAATATCTCGACCGCCTGCCGAAAGCGCTTTCCGGTGGACAGCGCCAGCGCGTGGCGATCGGCCGGGCGATCTGCCGCAACCCGAAGGTCTTCCTCTTCGACGAGCCGCTGTCCAACCTCGACGCAGCACTCCGTGTCGCCACCCGCATCGAGATCGCGAAGCTCCACGAGCGCATGGCGGACACGACGATGATCTACGTCACCCACGACCAGGTGGAGGCCATGACGCTTGCGGACCGCATCGTCGTCCTGTCTCTGGGCCATATCGAGCAGGTGGGCGCTCCGCTCGAACTTTACGAGGGACCCGCCAACCTCTTCGTCGCCCGCTTCATCGGCTCGCCGGCGATGAACGTCATCCCCGCGAAAATCACGGCGACAGGCCCCCAGACGACGGTGACGCTCACGGGCGGCAAGTCCGTTTCTCTCGACATCGCGACCGCTGCATCTGAAAGCGGCAAGATGGCAAGCTTCGGCGTTCGTCCTGAAGATCTCCAGGTGACCGAGAGCGAGGACTTCCTGTTCGAGGGTACGATCTCGATCGTCGAGGCACTCGGCGAAGTGACGCTGCTCTACATTGAAGGGCTCGTCGAGAACGAGCCGATCATCGCCAAGCTGCCGGGCATCCTCAAAGTGGGCCGCGGCGACAAGGTGCGCTTCACCGCACCCAAGGCCAAGCTGCATCTTTTCGACGGGGACGGGCGCAGCTACAGGGCTTAGTATAACGACGGCCGCGCCGGGGATTCGCCCCTCACCTGGCCCTCTCCCCGCAAGCGTCCGCAAGCGGGGGGAGGGGACCGGTAGGCGAGATGAGGGGGCCGCTTCTGTGTGGTGGGATTTTGGCTTCTCCGGCTTTTTTCACAGCCCCGCAGACAAGCCAAACTCTCTGTTAAATTTCAGGGGTTAGCCTGACCGCAAATGAAACACGAAAAGTGGTTTCCATGAGCGGCACCGCCCCTATGATGCACCGGCACTTTCTCAATAAGGAAGAATCCTTCATGTATGATCGGGAAACGAATTTCCCGATGGAGGATACGCGCAATGAGGCGCGGATCGAATATACAGAGAAGGGGATGCAGCATCTCTCGTCGCGGCGTTGCCAGATCATCAAGCTGTCGAAGAGCAGCGCTGTCATCGGCATCCTGACGCAATTTCAGCTGCCGCAGAACTTCTATCTCGATATTCCGAGCGCCCGCATCCCGCTGATCGGCTGCCTCCTGAAACGCGTTCACGCCAACAACATCATCGAGGCGCGCTTCCTGCGGCTTTTGAGCGACCGCGATCTCAACCGGATCTTCGTCTACAGCACCCACCCGAATCACCGCAACCGCACGCTCGACATCTATGGCTAGAGCGGGATGCACTTGCGTTCGCGCCGCCGCACCATCCCTTTGTTTTTGCCGCCTCTGTGCGACGTCAGGTGAATCCACTTGACCGCAAAAGGAGACATGCAGCAACCGCGACGGCCGGCGCGGCGCGCTCTCGCGGCTATCCGATAATTCTCACATGACCAGCTCAGGTCTCGGTCCAAGCGGTTGTGATTTGATCCCCGATCCGCTTGCGCGGCGTGCCTGTCTCAGTGGAAGAGCACGCTTGCGCCGTGGTCGGCCGCTCCCGCGATCTGGCGGAAGGGGGCAAAGAGCTCGCGGCCCATCCCGTAGTCGTTACCGGACAGATCGACATGCGCCGGCACGCGCGTTCTCAGAGCGATGTCTTCGATCATCACTTCGATCGTTCCCTTGACCGCGTCGATGCGGATGATGTCGCCCTCCTGAATGCGAGCGATGGGTCCGCCGTCCTTGGCTTCCGGGGTCACGTGGATCGCCGCCGGCACCTTTCCGGAGGCGCCGGACATGCGGCCGTCGGTAACGATCGCCACCTTCTGGCCGCGGTCCTGCAGGATGCCGAGCACGGTGGTGAGCTTGTGCAGTTCCGGCATGCCGTTGGCCTTCGGGCCCTGGAAGCGCACGACGGCCACGAAATCGCCCTCGAGCTTGCCCGTCTTGAAGGCTGCGTTGAGCTCCGCCTGGTCGTTGAAGATCTTCGCCGGCGCCTCGATGATATGGCGCTCCGGCTTGACGGCCGAGATCTTGATGACCGCCTTGCCGAGATTACCGGTCAGCATCTTGAGACCGCCGGTATGCTGGAACGGCTGGTCGATGGTCGTGAGCACCTTTGGGTCGGCGCTTTCCCGAGGCGCCGGCTCGCGCTTGACCGTACCGTTTTCGCCGAGCTTCACGTCGATCGCATAGGCATCGAGCCCCTGGCCATAGACGGTCCTCACATCGTCATGCAGCAATCCGTGCTTCAAGAGTTGAGCGATCAGGAAGCCCATTCCGCCGGCGGCATGGAAGTGGTTCACATCCGCCAGTCCGTTCGGATAGACGCGTGCAAGCAGCGGCACGACGTCGGAAAGCTCGGAGATGTCC
>JAPSJG010000341.1 GCA_031178305.1 Sinorhizobium sp. | reverse complement strand
ACCGAGGTGCTCGGGCTGGTCAAGACCGAGGACGAGGCGCTCGAGCACGTCGTCGCGCTGACGCAGATGTATCGCGAGCAGGCCCGCTATCTCGAGCGTATCTACAAATGGGCAAAGCGCGTCGGCATCGACGAGATCCGCCGGCAAATCATGGACGATGCGGAAAAGCGGAGAGCCTATTTCGACCGCTTTGTCTTCAGCCAGAAATTCGCCCAGGTCGATCCCTGGTCGGAGCGAGTCTCCGGCAAGGACAAACATGAATTCCGGCCAATGGCAACGGTCGGTTTCAACGAGGCAGCGGAGTGAGAAGATGACGATGAACTGGATTGCTATTGGCGACATCAGCGAAATCCCGTTGCGTGGCGCCCGCTGCGTCAAGACACCGATCGGCAAGATCGCGGTGTTCCGCACCGCCGAAAACGAGGTCTTCGCGATCGAAGACCATTGCCCGCACAAGGGCGGGCCGCTCTCCCAGGGCATCGTGCATGGCAATGCCGTCACCTGCCCGCTGCACAATTGGGTGATCTCGCTCGAAACCGGCAAGGCGCTCGGTGCGGATGAAGGCGCGGTGCGCACCATCCCGGTGAAGAACGACGACGGCGCCCTCTTCATCGCTCTCGAAAGCCTCGCACTGGCAGCGGCGGAGTAGTCATGGCGCGCGAAGTCAAGACCACCTGCCCCTATTGCGGCGTCGGCTGCGGCGTCATCGCCCGCGTCGGCGATGACGGTGCGATCAGCGTCAAGGGCGATTACGAGCATCCGGCCAATTTTGGCAGGCTCTGCTCCAAGGGCTCGGCGCTTACCGAAACCCTCGATCTCGACGGCCGCCTCCTCTATCCGGAGATCGGCGGCCGCCGGGCAGGCTGGGACGAAGCGCTCGATCTCGTTGCCGAGTGCTTCTCGCGAAGCATCGCCGAACATGGACCGGACTCCGTTGCCTTCTACGTGTCGGGGCAATTGCTGACGGAGGACTACTACATCGCCAACAAGCTGATGAAGGGCTTCATCGGCTCGGCCAATATCGACACGAACTCGCGCCTCTGCATGTCCTCCTCGGTCGCCGGCCATCGCCGGGCCTTTGGCTCGGACACCGTGCCGGGGACGTACGAGGATCTGGAACTGGCGGACCTCGTCATTTTGACGGGCTCCAACCTCGCGTGGTGTCATCCCGTCATTTACCAGCGCCTGGCCGCAGCGAAGGCGAGCCGACGGGAGATGAAGGTCGTCGTCATCGACCCGCGCAGAACGATGACGGCCGACATCGCCGACATGCACCTGGCGATCGCGTCCGACGGCGACGCGGCACTCTTCAACGGTCTCCTGGCGCATCTTGTCAGGAGCGGCGCCGTCGATCAGAACTATATCTCGGCACACACCAAAGGCTTCGCGGAGGCCTTTGCCGCGGCTTCCGCACTCGACCTGCCGGAGCTTGCAACGGCGACCGGGCTGACGCAGGCCGAATTGCGCGAGTTCTACCGCCTATTCGAAACGACCGAGAAAGTCGTCACCTGCTACAGCCAAGGCGTGAACCAGTCCGCCGGTGGCACCGACAAGGTCAACGCCATCCTCAACTGTCATCTAGCGACCGGGCGCATCGGCCGGCCGGGCATGGGACCGTTCTCGCTCACCGGGCAGCCCAACGCCATGGGCGGGCGCGAAGTCGGCGGGCTGGCAAACATGCTTGCCGCCCATATGGACATCGACCAGCCGCTCCATCGCGATCTGGTACAGCGCTTCTGGGGCGCGCCGTCCCTTCCCGCCAAGCCGGGCCTAAAGGCCGTGGACATGTTCCGCGCCGTCGCCGACGGCCGGATCAAGGCGCTGTGGATCATGGCGACGAATCCGGTCGTCTCGCTGCCGGACGCCGATGCCGTCGAGGCGGCCATCAAGGCCTGCCCCTTTGTCGTGGTTTCCGACATCCTGCGTGACACCGACACGGCTCGTCACGCCCATGTGCTGATGCCTTCGCTCGGTTGGGGCGAGAAGGACGGCACCGTGACGAATTCCGAGCGGCGCATTTCACGCCAGCGCGCCTTTCTCGCCGCACCGGGCGAGGCACGCGCCGACTGGTGGCAGCTCGCTGAAGTCGGCCGCCGCATGGATTTCGGCCAAGCCTTCGCCCATACCTCTCCGGCCGAGGTCTTCGCCGAACACGCCGCCCTTTCCGGCGTCGAGAACGACGGCGGCCGCGATTTTGACATCAGCGCCCATGCGGCGATCGATCAGGAGAGCTATAACGACCTCCTGCCCTTTCAGTGGCCGCAGCCGAAAGGTACGGCACCTCGGGAGAAGCGCTTCTTCGCCGACGGCGAATTCTACCATCCGGACGGCCGCGCCTGCTTCGTCGCGGTCGAAGCGCCGAAGGCGAGGCCCGCCAGTGATGCTCTTCCGTTCACGCTGAATACCGGCCGGGTGCGGGATCACTGGCACACCATGACCCGCACCGGCAAGAGCGCCCGACTCTCCGGTCATCTCGCCGAGCCCTTCGTGGAAATCCATCCGCGCGATGCACAGAAGATCGGCGTCGCCGATGCCGATCTCGTGACGATCGAAAGCCCTTACGGGCAGGTGATCGTGCGCGCACTCGTCACCGAACGTCAGGCCAAAGCCAATCTTTTCGTGCCGATGCACTGGAGCGATCAGTTCGCCGCGAAGGCGCGGATCGACGCGCTCGTCGCTCCGGTGACCGACCCTTATTCCGGCCAGCCTGCGTCGAAGAACGTGGCGGTCTGCGCCGCTCCCTTCGCCGCCAGCGCATACGGTTTCGCGGTTTCGTCTGAGAAGCCTGTGGGGCTCGATGCATCCTACTGGGCGATCGCCAAGGCCGACGGCGGATGGCGGATGGAGCTCGCCTTTACCAATGATGAGAGCGATTGGATCGGCTGGTGCCGGCGCGCCTTTTCCATCCCGGCGGAAATCGAACCGATTGGTTACACCGACCGGACCTCCGGCGAGTTGCGCCTCGCATTCTTCGACGAGGACAGGCTTTTGGCCGCGCTCTTCCTTTCGCCGCGCCCGGTCGCCGTCGCACGCAACTGGGCAGTGTCGCAGCTGAGCGTTTCGCATGCCAACCTCAGCAAACGCTTCGCCGTGGCCGCGGGACGCCCCGGGGCCGATAAACCGGATCCGGGCGCGACCGTCTGTTCCTGCTTCAGCGTCGGCGTGAACCAGATCACCGCCGCCATCCGCGACGGCTGCCACAGTGTCGAGGCGGTCGGCGAGAAGCTCCGCGCCGGTACAAATTGCGGCTCCTGCCGCGCCGAAATCAGGGGAATCATCCATGCGTGTCTTGCCGCCGCCGCCGAATGACAAGCCGCAGCGCGTCGCCGCGCTCGTCTCGCTGCCGCTTTTCTTCTCCCTGACGCACAAGCGGGTCGTCGTCGCAGGCGGTAGCGAAGCGGCCGCCTGGAAGGCGGAACTCATCGCCGCCTCCGGCGCGGAGGTCCATCTTTACGCGCCGCGCGCGGAACTAAGTGAGGGTCTTCTCGACCTCATCGCTCGCGGCGCGGCTCATGACTGCGGCCGCTTGATTCATCATGACGAGCATTGGCACGACGGTATTTTCGACGGCACCGCCCTGGCGGTCGGCGATTGTGAGGACGAGGGCGAGGCTGAAACCTTCTTCGACGCGGCGCGATCGGCCGGCGTTCCCGTGAACATCATCGACAAGCCCGCCTTCTGCCAATTCCAGTTCGGCGCGATCGTCAACCGCTCCCCCGTCGTCGTGGCGATTTCGACCGACGGAGCTGCACCAATCCTCGCCCAGGCGATCCGCAGGCGGATCGAAACGCTGCTGCCGCCGGCGATCAAGCGCTGGGCGGCAATTGCGCAGGCGGTCCGCGACCGGGTGAACGCGCGCCTTAAGCCCGGTGCCGCACGCCGCGCCTTCTGGGAGCATTTCGTGGACCGGACCTTCCTGGACACACCGGAGGAGGGTGTGGAGACGCGGCTGATGGCGGAGATGGATCGTCTGGCGACGCCCGTTCCCGCCATCGGCCGCGTCACCATAGTCGGTGCCGGCCCGGGCGACGCGGAACTGCTGACGCTCAAGGCCGTGCGCGCCTTGCAAGCCGCAGACGTCATTCTTTACGACAAGCGGATCTCGAACGACGTCCTGGAACTCGCCCGCCGTGAAGCCAAGCACATTCTCGTCAGGGACGCGGAAGGAGGCGACCGGTTGGCAACCTTGGCCAAGGCGGGCAAACGCGTCGTGCGACTTCAGGTCGGAAATCCGTTGGCCGATGCCGCGGCCCTGGAGGAGAGCGCAAGGCTCGAAAGGCTCGGCATCGCCGTCGAGATCGTTGCGGGTGTCGATGCCGATCGGTACCCGACAAGCACTGATCTCGGCGAGGCAGTCGCAGCTACGGTGGCAGCGGGTCAAGCCGCCTCCGATGCGGGTCGGGGGCAAATGGCCAGTCACTGAGAAGGCGACGAACCGGCAAGACCGCTGTTGCATGCAGCCTCGAGACGGTCGAGGAAAGGCCGCTGCGCAGGATTGATCTTCTCGCGCGCCTC
>JAPSJG010000340.1 GCA_031178305.1 Sinorhizobium sp. | reverse complement strand
GAGAGATTCGCGGGCTCGCTCGGGATGCCGAGCTTGTCCGCGAACTTCGCTGCACAGTCGGTCACCGAAATCGGTTCTCCTGCCTCGCGCAGGACCTCCAAGACCGCCTGGCGCTTGTTACGCCGCCCATCGCCGCTTTCACCTCGGATGAAGACGGCTTGACCTTTCGAGAACGTCCACCGTGCTCAGGTCGCGTCAACGTCGACCCTGGTAGTCAGGCCCATAGCTCAGGATGACGCGGTCCAGCGCATTCATGAGTTCCCGAATGTCCGCCCGCTTCTGTTTCAACTCGTACGCTACACCCATTCGAGGCTCCGTTCTCACCGAAACCAGGGTAGTCGGGATGCCACTTCAGGTCTGGTGGTTTTTGCTACCTAATGCCGGACAATTGCAGGATAGGGTCGGCTAGCGTAGGAGCTTTTTGAACAGGCTCTCCATCGGACTGTCCGCCTCATCACCGGGCATTTCAGTTCCGACTCCCGGTTGCTCGGCGGTTGCGGGCTCCTCGTTCGCCGGAATTTCCACAGCCGCCTTGTCGGGCTTGGGCGCTGTACCGCCGCCAATAATCTCTTCAATCGAGAGCTGCTGTTCTTCTCGTTCTAGAGCCTTATTCAGGGCGCCGCCAAGCAGATCCTTCACGGAGCCACCCGCACCGCCTCCGTTAACGAGGTCGCCAAGCGGCAACTTATCGATCGGCAGCCCGAAGCCTTTAAGCTTTGCCAATGCGGCATCGGGGTTCTTCAGCAGGTCCGAAAGGTCCGGATATATGCGGGGCGCGGCGAAGCTGCCTTCGACCACGACAGGCACGCCGATGCCGTCGGTGGAGATCTCGGCGCCCTGGCCCTGGAGAGAAGCGACGAGGCGGGGCTCGAGCCGGAAATTCAAAGTGCGTTCCGCAAGATCGGCCGCACCGTTCCCGCTCATGCGGACCAGCGGGCCGACAAGCTTGATGTCCTCTGTGCGCGCAACGCCGCCTTCGATGACAAAGGATGCCGCAAGCTCGGTGAATGTCGTCGCTTTGCCGCCGTCCTGCTTGAAGCCCGACGACATCAGGCTCACGAGATTGTTGTAGACGTCGGCGATGTCGATGCCGCGAATGGCGCCATCGGAAAAGGCCACGTCCGCGGTGCCCTGCAGCGACTTCGCAAGCTTCCTGGTCGTGCCGCCCGCACCGGTTACGTCGAACCGGGCTTTCAATGCACCCTCGAGATATTTGAAGCCCGCCATGTCCGTCAGAAGCGGTGCGGCCGACGCTCCGGAGATGGAGGCCTGCAGGGCGATCGAGGGCTCGGGCTGGGTGCCGTCGGCCTTGAGGCTCGCGACGACATGGCCGCCATAGAAAGGGCTTTCGGGCAGCGTCAGGCTTGCGACGCCGTCGGAGACGACGAGACTGGTGGCAACCGGTCCGGCAAAGACCTTGCCATAGCCGAGCCTTTTGGCATTGAGCTGGACGGTTGCATCGATCGACCGGAGCGAAGAGAGGTCGAGCGGAACGTCGGCGGGTTCAGCGCCTTTTGCCGCCTTTGCCTGCGGAGCGGGGGATGGCGCCTCGGCCAGGCGCGCAAGGTCCAGTTCGTCGAAGTTCAGGGCAGTCGTGATCTTCAACGGTGTCGCAAATTCGACAGAGCCGCTGCCCGCACCTTCGACGCCGTTGACGGATATGGTCGTCTTTTGAAAGGAAACAGTCGTCGTGCCCGCATCGACGTGCCCGTTGAACGCCAGCGGACCGATGCTCTCCGCACCGCTCTGCCCGAGGCCGGCAAGGAAAGCAGAGAGGTCGGCGGTGGAAAAACCGAGCTTTCCCGCATAGGTCCCCGGCAGAGCAGCCTTGCCGTCGAGCGACAGGCTTGCGTCGGGCATTTTCACCTGAAGCTTGAGGGGGATACCCTCAGCGGCGAGATTGCCGGCGAGGATTGTATCGGCGGCTGGGATTTGCAGATCGACATCGACCGGTTTGTTGCGCCACTCCAGGCGGCCGGCCAAGCGCACCGGCTTCGCGAGGCTTTCGATCCGGGCCGTGATCTTCTTCGCCTTCACCTCGCGCATCGTCTCATCGGCGATACCAGGCAGGGTATAGGCCGCATCCCGCAGCCCGACCGTTCCCGTAACATCGGCCGTCTTTCTGATGGCTTCCGCATCAAGGCCGCGAAAGGCAAAGCCGGCGTCGATCGTCAGGGCTCCGGAAAGCGGGACGGTTTGGCCGGCGAGGGCTGAGAGCTTCGCGATGTCGAGCCCTTTGCTTGCGAGGTGGCCCCGGAAGACCGGGTCGTCGGCCCTGACGTCGGTCGCGACGCTCGCGGCAAGGCTGCCGGCCTCGATCCCCAAATGCCCGAGCTCGGCAGCCAGTTCCCCGTCCTTGAGTGCGGCCGAAAACGACACGTCCGTCGCTGAAATTTCGCCGAGGACCAGAGCGGCCGCGTTGATGCTCATGTCGGCATCGAAGCCGGCCAGAAACTGCAAATTCGCCGGCTTGGCCGCATCCGCGGCCGGCGCTCCGGACTGCGACGTTTCCGGCTCGGCATCCATGAACGGCGTCAGGTCGAGCCGGTCGGCTTCGAGGTCGACAAGAAAGCGCGCACGCTCCCCGGGGACGAAGAGCGCGTTGAGGCCGAAGGCCTGTTCGCTGGCTTCCACTTCGCCGCCTCTTATCTGATAGCTGCCAGTCGCGTTCAGGGTGACCTGTCCGCTTGCCTCCAAGTTGGTCAGGCCGGGCACGGGAGCCGGATCCGCTTCCACGGCAAGGGTGACATCGGCGGGCTGGCGCTCGAGCAGCGACCGCAGGGTCGAGATGGTGAAGCTCGTCTCGTAACTCCGCTCCCCCATGCGGGCGGATGCAGAAAAGGAGAACTCGTCATCGATGTCGGGTGCCGAAAGCGTGAGCTCGACATCGGAGACGACCTCCTCGGGATTTGCTGCGCTTCGCCGTATGAATGTGCCGGAGGTGATGGAGACCGACTCGATTGCGCTTCGTTCAAGGAAAGCGACGAGGGCGGGAAGTGGGTCGCCGGAACCGGTCTCATCGCCGCCGCCGGGAGCCGGCGGCGCGTCGCCCGGCGCCTTTTCTTCGAGGACGATGACGGGACGGTCGAGCGCGATCTGCTTGATGTGCAGCCGGTCCGACCAGAGCGAGGAAAGCGCCACCGAACCGGAGACCTCCGCAAACTCGGCGGTTATCCCTTCTGCCTCGGCCGAGAGCGTCACATCTTCCGCAACGACCGCGAGATAGGGAAATGCCGAAAGGTTCACAGGGCCGTTGAACGCGATCGAACTGCCGGTCGCAGCCGACAATTGCCGGCCCAGTTCGCTCCGCACCCAATCGCTGGAAATCAGGCTCGGCAGAATGGCGATTGCAGTGACGGTGAGCGCGGCAACGCCCAGCAGACTAAGAATGAAGCGCCGCATCGCTTTCTCCTGGTTGTAAAAGCTATTGATTCGCTATCGTTTTCCAGAAAGCGCGATTTCGCAAATGTCTTTGCGACGCGGCGTCAGATATTTTCCGGCGTATAGATGTCGAAAGGCAGGAAAGTCTGGCCGGGCACGCTCAAAGCGCCCCGGTCGATCGCGGCGACCATAAGGTCTATCGTTTCCCGGGCCAAAGCCGGAACGGGCGTCGACACCGCCATCAGGACCGTTTCGTCGGCAAGGGCCGCGCGCGACTCCGGCGTCAGCTCGTTGACGACGGCGAGCAGCTTGCCCCCGAGCTTTTCCTCGCGGATCGCCGAGATGGCCCCCTCCATGCCGCCGCCGCAGACGTAAAAGCCTAAGAGATCCGGATGGCGCTGCAGAAGATCGAGCGTCGCCTCGTGAGTGATCTCGGGCGTGTCGAGGTTCACCATCGTGTCGAGGACCTCGAAATCGGGTGCGTTCTCGCGAAAATAGGAGCGAAAGCCGATCTCGCGCAGTTCGTGCCCATGGAAACGGTGGCTGCCGACGAAGGCCGCAACCTTTCCCGGCCGCTTGGCCGCCTTGGCGATCATCCAGGCAGCCGTCCGGCCAACTTTCTGATTGTTCAAACCGATATAGCCTTCGCGCACGCCGGCCGCGAAATCTGACAGCAGGGCGAAGACGGGGATGCCGCGTTCCTTGAGCTCCTCAATTGCCGCAGTCACGGCCGGATAATCGGGCGACACCAGCGCGATCGCCTGATTGCGCGCCGCCATCATCTTCAGCTTCTCGACGATTGCGCTGGGCGTGGAGTTTGCCACGAAATCCACCTGCGCGATGGCGCGGACATGCGTCACCGAAAGCGCCGCGTTCTCGATCTCCTTTGCTAAAGCCTTGTAGAACGACTGTTCGGGCTTTTGCAGGAGAAAGCCGAGCCGATATTGCGGCAGGTCCTCGAACACCCTTTGGCGCAGCAGGCCGACCGCATGATAGCCGATGGTTTTCGCCGCATCATAGACGCGGCGTGCCGTTTCCTCGCGCACCGGATGACGGCCGTTCAGCACCCGGTCGACCGTTGCGACGCTCACGCCGGAGGCGCGGGCGAGATCCGCGATCGTCGGCCTCTTCGTCA
>JAPSJG010000339.1 GCA_031178305.1 Sinorhizobium sp. | reverse complement strand
GGCGTGCTCGATCGCATGGACTCGCTGAGCTTCGCCGCACCGGTCTTCTTCCACCTGACGCGATATTTTTATACGTGAATGTGGCTCGCAAGGAGGTTGGCGCCAGGCGAGTTCCCACAGGTTGCCCGCTCGCGAGAAAGGTTTGAAACAAATGGTGCCGCTTACGTGACTCGAACACGTGACCCCATCATTACGAATGATGTGCTCTACCGACTGAGCTAAAGCGGCCCTTGAGGCGGTTCCGCGGGTGGCCCGCAGAACGAATGTGAGGCGCTGATAAACGCAAAGCGGCAAGATTTCAAGCCATCAGTTTCGAGAACTTGAAAATTCCTTCGCAGTTGGGAGGGCCCCACTATATGCCAGTCCCAGGCGTCCGCGGGCGGCCTCGTATTCGCGCTCCAGTCGGTCGATCAATCGCGCGACCGGGGCGATATCGCCGACAGCGCCGATGCCCTGGCCGCAGCCCCAGATGTCTTTCCATGCCTTGGCGCCGTCGGCGGCCTTGCCGAAATCCATCTTGGACGGGTCCGCTTCGGGGAGGTTGTCCGGGTCCATGCCCGCGGCGCGGATGGAGGCCTTCAGATAGTTGCCGTGAATGCCGGTGAAGTAATTGGAATAGACGATGTCGGCCGCGTTGCTGTCGACGATCATCTGCTTGTAAGCATCGCTGGCGCGGGCCTCTTCGGTGGCGATGAACGGCGACCCGATATAGGCCATGTCGGCGCCCATGGCCTCAGCCGCAAGGATGCCGCCGCCAGTGGCGATCGCGCCCGAGAGGAGCAGCGGCCCGTCGAACCAGGCGCGGATTTCCTGCACGAGCGCGAAGGGCGAAAGCGTTCCGGCGTGGCCGCCGGCGCCGGCGGCGACCGCGATCAATCCGTCGGCGCCCTTGCGGATCGCCGAATTTGCATGGCGGTTGTTGATGACGTCGTGCAGCACGATGCCGCCATAGGAATGGATGGCGTCATTCACCTCCGGGACCGCGCCAAGCGAGGAGATGACGATCGGCACCTTGTATTTGACGCAGAGTATAAGGTCGTGCTCGAGGCGAGCGTTCGACTTGTGGACGATCTGGTTGACGGCAAAGGGGGCGGCCAGACGGTTCGGGTTCCTGACGTCGTGGTCTGCGAGCGTTTCGGTGACCTCCGCCAGCCACTCATCGAGTTGCTCCTGCGGCCGCGCATTCAGCGCTGGAAAGGCGCCGACGATTCCCGCCTTGCATTGCGCGATCGTCAGTTTGGGATGCGAGACGATGAAAAGTGGCGCGCCGACGACCGGCAGTCTCGTCCTGGAAAGAATTGGCGGCAACGGCATCGCGGACCTCCATCCAATTAGTTGACGTTTGCGTAAGCGTAAGATCTGATAGCAGCAACCGGTCGGCTTGCCTACTGCATGTCTCCTTAATTGACCTCGATTTAAGAACAAAGACATGCAGCGATGCAAAGTGCCGCAGCGACCTTGCGCGTCTGATAAGACGCGCGGCGCAGTAGAGCGGGATGCGCGCACACTGTGCGCTCCAACCCTTTCATGCCGTATTTGCGCGACCTCAGGGTAATTCCCCCCGACCGCAAGACTGCCTCCAAGCTGCTACAGCGACGT
Source organism: Sinorhizobium sp. (assembly GCA_031178305.1). Classification (GTDB taxonomy): domain Bacteria; phylum Pseudomonadota; class Alphaproteobacteria; order Rhizobiales; family Rhizobiaceae; genus Sinorhizobium. The sequence continues at coordinate 2,936 of JAPSJG010000339.1, read as the reverse complement.
TCGCGCTTCTGAAAAGACGCACGGCGCTGCAATTGACGACCCTGTCGGGCTTGCGGATTCCAAATCCAGCGGTTACCCAATCGTTAACAAAACCAACGGCGTCGAGCTGGCGAGTACGATGGACCGCCGGGGATGAGAGCCGCCGATTGTTGGACCGACGTTCGATGTGCAGAAGGAATTGATGTGAGCGGACTCGAGACTGCGATCAGGAATGCACTGGAACGCTCGGACCGGAGCAATGCGGAGATCCGCGCGCGTATCTATCAATCGGCGCGCCAGGCGCTGGAAAACGGCCTGCAGAAACAGCAGATCGAGGATCCGGAAGTCATCGCTCGTCAGCGCCATCGGCTCGAGTCCATCATCCACGCCATCGAGACGGAGGAGCGGACCGCGCTGAAGGCGCGTTCCGCTGCCACTCCGGTCGTCAGCCTCGCAGATGTGAAGGCCAGGGGCGACATCGCCGCCTCGGCGCGGCGGGAGCCCGAGTTGAAGGGGCAGAACGAGACGGCCGCCCAGGCCGATGCCGGCCTTGACGGCTTGCGACCGTATCGCGATGGACCGATGGTTTCCACCCGCGCGGCTGGCGAGGGTGCAAGGCTCGGCTCCTCCCGTTCCGCGGAGAACGTTGCGGCTGGTCCGGCTGCGCCCGACCTCGGCTTGACGGAAAAGCGTCCTCGCAAACGCAGACGCGGACGTTTCCTTTCCTTCCTGATGGTCGTCACGACGCTAGCAGCGGGAGCCGGTGCAGCCGTTTGGTGGGTTCAGACCAACGATCTCTTGAAGCCGCCGGCCGAACGCGACACCAACGTCGCCAACCCGCCGCCGAGCGTGGAAACAGAGGATTTCAACGGCACGGCCGCCTTGCCGACCCTTGGCGCGCAGGAAGGATTCTCCGCCGATTGGGTCGAGGTCTTCAACGCCGCGAATGCCGCAGCCGTCAAGCCGGCTGCACGCGCGCGTGCGGAGCGCTATGACGATGACGACGGCGGTGAGCGCGTGCGGCTGACGTCGAACGTCGCGACCGAGGATGGCGACGTCGCGATCGAAATTCCGGCGGAGGTGCTTGCGGAGCTCGCGGGCAAAGCGTCGACCTTGGCGCTGAGCGTCAAGGCGATGGCCGGCAAGACAACGGAATTCTCCGTCGAGTGCGATTTCTCGACGCTCGGCAACTGCGGCCGGCATCGTTTCACCGTGCATGACGAAAAGCTGGATAGGCTGTTCAAAATTTCCTTCGAGCGTGGCCTCGCGCCGAAGAGCCCGGGGAAACTGATGATCAACAGCGATGTGAGCGGCGCCGGCAACAGCCTGGACCTTTTCGCGATCAGGGTTCTGCCGGGGCAATGATCGGCCGCGGGACGGCCGGTCATTTGCGCGGGATGAGGAAAAGTGTGCGCGTTTTCCGCCCGCATCCCGCGCTAACCTCCCTGAATCGATCGCGTGATTTTAGGTCGATCCGACCTAAATCATCTTGATCTTGGAGCACGTCACGTGAGGAAGCCGGGGCCGGAGACGACGATCCTGTCGTCCGCGGCACCGATTGCCGCATCGTCCTTGCCGTCGTAATCAAGTTTATTGAGCATGTGCCGGATCAGGTTGACCCGCGCGCGACGCTTGTCGTTGGCGCGGATCACGGTCCAGGGAGCATGGTCGCCATGAGTCTGTCTTAGCATGCGGTCGCGTTTCTGCGTATAGTCGTCCCACTTCTGCAAGGCAGCGATGTCCATCGACGACAGCTTCCAGATCTTCAGCGGGTCGTGTCGGCGATCGTGGAAGCGCTTCAATTGCATTTCGCGGCCGATACTGAGCCAGAACTTGAAGAGATGGATGCCGTCTTCGACGATCATCCTTTCGAACGCAGGTACCTGCTTCAGGAAGTGCTCGTATTGCTGAGGCGTGCAGAACCCCATGACCGGCTCCACGCCGGCACGGTTATACCAGGAACGGTCGAAGAGAACGAATTCGCCGGCGGTCGGAAAGGTCGCCACATAGCGCTGGAAATACCATTGGCCGCGTTCCGTCTCGGTGGGCTTGGTCAGTGCGACGACGCGTGCCGAGCGCGGGTTCATATAGGCCATGGTCGCGTGAATGGCGCCGCCTTTGCCGGCCGCGTCGCGGCCCTCGAAAACGGCCATCACGCGCTTGCCGGTCGCCTGCAACCAGAACTGAACCTTGACGAGCTCGATCTGGAGTCTCTCCAGCGTCACCTCATATTCCTCTTCGTCGAGCTTCTTCCGGTAGGGATAGTCGTCCGAAGCAAAGGCTTCCTCGTCGATCCATTTCGGCAGTTCCGGATTGTCGATATCGAAGACATGGGTCTTGCCGCCGATCTGGAGTTCGACAGCCCGGCTTCCCGGCTTGGCCGCTTTTTCTGCCGTTTCGAGTGCCATCTTCCTGCCTCCCGCTGCCCGACTGGATTTCACTGGAGGAGGACACAATTGCATTGCGGTTTCAAGCATGACGTGAAAATCATGTCATGAAGCGCCGTTATCTCTCCGTCTTTACCGACGAATCGTCACGGGAGGCGGCAAATTGAGCGGTGAGGGCTTCGTGTTGAATCGCACGAAACTGTTCTGGCAAGAATTGCTGCCGAGGATAAGGGCGGAACGACCGATCCTCGCCCTCTCGGCCGTGCTTGCGCTGCTCGCGATGTTCGCCGGCGCGCATATCCTTGTCATCCTGCCGTTCTGGATCGCCTTCGTGGTGGCACTTCTCAACCGTGGCGTGCCGTCGGTGCAGCCGGCGCCGACGTCCGCCGCGGCGGTGGTGGAGGACGGGAGGGATCCGCTGGTCCCGGTATTGAACGCGCTCGACATGCCGGTGCTCGTCATTGCGGCGGACGAGACAGTCCTGTTCCAGAACATTGCCGCCGAGAAGGCCTTCGGCACCATTCCCCCGGACAGCTACCTTTCCGCGCGGGTGCGCTCTCCCGGCATTCT
>JAPSJG010000338.1 GCA_031178305.1 Sinorhizobium sp. | reverse complement strand
ACCGATTACGGGCATGTACTTTATGTTTTTCAGCGGCTGATCGGGAGTGGATTCCAACGCGCGCGTGTCGCTCAAGTACACGCAAAAAGAGTGATTTCACAATTGTTTTGAATCGATCGTTGTGGGTGTTGCGTCGGCAAATCGTTTGAATTAAGTTTTTTACGGCAACGTTACAGTGAGGGAGGAGACTCATGAAAATACGTTCTCTGGTTGGCGCTCTGGCCGCAACCGTCGCACTGCCGCTCGGTGTGGCCGGCGCCACCGATCTGGAGGTCACGCATTGGTGGACCTCCGGCGGTGAGGCCGCGGCGGTCGCCGAATTGGCGAAAGCCTTCGATGCGACCGGCAACAAATGGGTCGACGGTGCGATCGCGGGCTCCGGCGGCACGGCGCGCCCGATCATGATCAGCCGCATCACGGGCGGCGATCCGATGGGCGCAACCCAGTTCAATCACGGGCGCCAGGCGGAGGAGCTGGTCGAGGCCGGGCTGATGCGCGACCTGACCGAAGTCGCCGAGCGTGAAAAGTGGCGGGAGATCGTCAAGCCTTCGAGCCTGCTCGACTCCTGCACGATCGAGGGCAAGATCTATTGCGCTCCGGTCAATATCCATTCCTGGCAATGGCTGTGGCTTTCCAATGCCGCCTTCAAGCAGGTGGGTGTTCCGGTCCCGAAGAACTGGGATGAATTCGTCGCCGCGGCGCCGGCGCTCGAGAAAGCCGGCATCATTCCCTTGGCGCTTGGCGGTCAGCCGTGGCAGGCAGCTGGTGCCTTCGACGTGCTGATGGTGGCAATCGCCGGCAAGGACGTGTTCGAGCAGGTGTTCGCCAAGAAGGACGCCGAAGTGGCCGCCGGGCCTGAAATCGCCAAGGTCTTCAAGGCTGCCGACGATGCGCGTCGCCTGGCGAAGGGCAGCAATGTCCAGGACTGGAACCAGGCGACGAACCTCGTCATCACCGGCAAGGCCGGCGGCCAGATCATGGGCGACTGGGCGCAGGGCGAATTCCAAGTTGCGGGGCAGAAGGCAGGCGAGGACTACACCTGCCTGCCAGGTCTCGGCGTCAACGAGGTGATCTCGACCGGCGGCGACGCCTTCTATTTCCCGCTGCTCGAGGATGAAGAGAAGTCGAAGGCGCAGGAGGTGCTTGCCTCGACCCTTCTGAAACCCGAAACCCAGGTCGCTTTCAATCTGAAGAAAGGGTCGCTGCCCGTTCGCGGGGACGTCGATCTTGCGGCGGCCAATGATTGCATGAAGAAGGGTCTCGACATCCTTGCCAAGGGCAATGTGATCCAGGGCACGGATCAGCTGCTTTCGCCGGACAGCCAGAAGCAGAAGGAAGACCTCTTCTCCGAGTTCTTCGCCAACCCCTCCATGACGCCGGAGGACGCGCAGAAGCGCTTCGCCGACATCATCGCCGCGGCGGATTGAAATTCCACCTCAGGAAGGCCCCGCGTTCATCGCGGGGCCGGCCCCCGAGCCCATTTGACAGTCGATCGCGTAGGCATCCGCCCGCGAGGGCGGGGCCGGATTTGGCAGGTGGCTGGCGCAACAGCCAGGTGGTCACGGCACCGGCTGCCTATTACCCGAAAACCGTTGCAGTCCCGGAGGAGGAAACATGACAGGTCTAACACGTGGTTCGGTTCGTCCGAACCAGTGGCTGCGCAACCTGAACGCGAAGATCGCCTCTATCCCGATGATTTTGACGGCTTTAGTCATCTTCGTCGGCGGCACGGCCTGGACGGTCGTCTATTCCTTCACCAACTCGAAGCTGCTGCCGCGCCTGTCCTTCGTCGGGCTAGACCAGTACGAGCGGCTGTGGGTGGCGCCGCGCTGGATCATCTCGATCCAGAATCTCGCGGTTTTCGGCTTCTTCTCGCTGATTTTCAGCCTGCTGATCGGCTTCGTGCTCGCGGCGTTGATGGATCAGAAGATCCGTTTCGAGAACACGTTCCGCACGATCATGCTCTATCCCTTCGCCCTGTCGTTCATCGTGACGGGCCTCGTCTGGCAATGGCTGCTCAACCCGCAATACGGCATCCAGTCGATCGTGCGGTCGCTCGGCTGGGAAAGCTTCTCCTTCGATCCGCTCTACGATTCCGACATCGTTATCTACGGCATCCTGATCGCGGCACTCTGGCAGGGCACCGGGCTCGTCATGTGCCTGATGCTGGCCGGTTTGCGCGGCATCGACGAGGACATCTGGAAGGCCGCGCGCGTCGACGGCATCCCGATGTGGAAGACCTATGTGCTGATCATCATTCCGATGATGCGCGGCGTCATCATCACCACGCTGGTGATCATCGCGAGCGGCATCGTCAAGGTCTACGATCTCGTGGTGGCGCAAACGAGCGGCGGGCCGGGGATCGCCTCGGAAGTGCCCGCCAAGTACGTCTACGACTATATGTTCCTCGCCCAGAACCTGGGCCAGGGCTTCGCCGCCTCGACCATGATGCTCTTGACCGTCGCCATCATCATCGTGCCGTGGGCCTATCTGGAATTCGGGGGAGGGCGCAAGCGTGGATAACCTCGCCAACAAAAGCGCGCTGAAGGTCGATGAGGCGGCAGACAGCAGGATCATGTCGGGTGCTCGCGGCAGCAAGCCGAGGAGAACGCTCTCGCGCCGCAACATCGTCGTCTACGGCACGCTGATCCTGGTATCCGTCTACTATCTCCTGCCGCTCTACGTAATGATCGTGACGTCGCTCAAGGGCATGCCGGAGATCCGTGTCGGCAATATCTTCGCCCCGCCCCTGGAGATCACCTTCGAGCCCTGGGTGAAGGCCTGGGCCGAGGCCTGCACCGGGCTCAATTGCGACGGCCTTTCGCGGGGTTTCTGGAATTCGGTGCGGATCACCGTGCCTTCGGTGGTCATCTCGATCGCGGTCGCTTCGGTTAACGGCTACGCACTCGCCAACTGGCGTTTCAAGGGCGCCGATCTCTTCTTCACCATCCTGATCATCGGCGCTTTCATCCCCTACCAGGTGATGATCTACCCGATCGTCATCGTGCTGAGAGAAATGGGCGTCTACGGCACGCTGACCGGTCTCGTCATCGTGCACACCATCTTCGGCATGCCAATCCTGACGCTCCTGTTCCGCAACTATTTCGCCGGCCTGCCGGAGGAGCTGTTCAAGGCGGCGCGCGTCGACGGCGCCGGGTTCTGGACGATCTATTTGAAGATCATGCTGCCGATGTCGCTGCCGATTTTCGTGGTGGCGATGATCCTGCAGGTGACCGGCATCTGGAACGACTTCCTGTTCGGCGTCGTCTTCACCCGGCCGGAATACTATCCGATGACCGTCCAGCTCAACAACATCGTCAACTCGGTCCAGGGCGTGAAGGAATACAACGTCAACATGGCCGCCACGATCCTGACCGGCCTCGTGCCGCTGACGGTCTACTTCGTCTCGGGCCGCCTGTTCGTACGCGGCATCGCAGCCGGTGCAGTGAAAGGATAAGCAAGCATGACCAGCGTTTCCGTCAGGGATCTTTCCTTGAGCTTCGGCGCCGTTACGGTCCTCGACAAGCTCAATCTCGACATCGATCACGGCGAATTCCTCGTCCTTCTCGGCTCGTCCGGTTGCGGCAAGTCGACGCTGCTCAACTGCATCGCCGGACTGCTCGACGTCACCGACGGGCAGATCTTCATCCATGATCGCAACGTGACCTGGGAGGAGCCGAAGGACCGCGGCATCGGCATGGTGTTCCAGTCCTACGCGCTCTATCCGCAAATGTCGGTCGAGAAGAATCTATCCTTCGGCTTGCAGGTCGCCAGGGTGCCGCAGGCGGAGATCGACAAGCGGGTCAAGCGAGCGGCGGAAATCCTGCAGATCCAGCCCTTGCTCAAGCGCAAGCCTTCCGAGCTTTCCGGCGGTCAGCGCCAGCGCGTGGCGATCGGGCGGGCACTCGTGCGCGACGTTGACGTGTTCCTCTTCGACGAGCCTTTGTCGAACCTCGACGCGAAGCTGCGTTCGGAACTGCGCGTCGAGATCAAGCGGCTGCACCAGTCGCTGAAGAACACGATGATCTACGTTACCCACGATCAGATCGAGGCGCTGACGCTCGCCGACCGCATTGCCGTCATGAAGAGCGGGGTGATCCAGCAACTCGCCGATCCGATGACGATCTATAATGCGCCGGAAAACCTATTCGTCGCCGGCTTCATCGGTTCGCCGTCCATGAACTTCTTCCGCGGAGAGGTGGAGGCGAAGGAGGGCCGCAGCTTCGTTCGTGTCGACGGCACTGCCTTCGACGTCACCGCCTATCCGGCGTGTGTGCCGCTGAAGCCCGGCCAGAAGGTGGTGCTCGGCGTTCGGCCGGAGCACGTCAAGGTCGACGAAGTCCGGGCGGACGAGCCCGCGCACCAGGCAATAGTCGACATCGAAGAGCCGATGGGGGCCGACAACCTGCTCTGGTTGACGCTAGCCGGCCAGCCGATGTCGGTCAGGATCGCCGGCAAGCGGCGCTATCCGCCAGGGAGCTCCGTGCGCCTCACTTTCGATATGGGGGTTGCTTCGATCTTCGACGCCGCCACCGAAAACCGTCTTTGACAG
>JAPSJG010000337.1 GCA_031178305.1 Sinorhizobium sp. | reverse complement strand
CCGCGCGACGCTTGACGGCGGCGGGTGGCTAAGGTGATCCTTTGCGAATCATCGCGAAGATCGAAGCGCCCCTATGTGTCAGGCGGCGCTTGCGGCAGAGAGGACCGTCCCGGAATGAACGAAGCAGATGCCCTAGACATCGTGCAGGCTGCGATCTGGACCGTGATCGTGGCGGCGGGGCCCGCGGTCTTGGCCGCAATGGTGGTCGGCGTCGTCATTGCCTTCTTCCAAGCTTTGACGCAGGTGCAGGAAATGACGTTGACCTTTGTGCCGAAAATCCTGGCGGTGATGGTTACCGCTGCAATTTCGGCGCCCTTCATCGGCGGACAAATTTCCATTTTCACAGACATCATCTTTTCCCGGATCCAGTCCGGATTCTGAAGTTGCCGCCTCTGCTGCATATCTCCTCAAGTCGACCTCGATAAGGAAAGCATTTCAGCGATGTTGGCGGGTCTGAGAAGACGCGCGGCGCTGGAAGCCATCTTCGCGCAAGCTTGGGCCTTTAGGTCTACCGGCAAAGTATCGGGCAGCGTGCGTGATCGCTGCCGCCTCTCATGAAGAGACGGAAGAGAAATGGCACAACCGGCGACAGTGACCATCCCGAAACTCGCACCCAAGAGCCGGGATATCGGCTTCGCGCTCGGGATCGTGGCGATCCTGTCCATCCTCTTCCTGCCCATTCCGGCGTTCCTCATCGATATGGGGCTCGCCTTTTCCATCGCCTTCTCGGTGCTGATCCTGATGGTGGCGCTCTGGATACAGCGGCCGCTCGATTTCTCCTCCTTTCCGACGATCCTCCTGATTTCGACCATGACGCGCCTGTCGCTCAACATCGCGACCACGCGCGTCATTCTTTCCCACGGGCACGAGGGTCATGGCGCCGCCGGCGGCGTCATCTCCGGTTTCGCAAGCCTCGTCATGTCGGGCGACTTCGTCATCGGCCTGATCGTCTTCCTTATCCTCATCACCGTTAACTTCATCGTCATCACCAAGGGCGCGACGCGTATTGCGGAAGTGGGCGCGCGCTTCACCCTCGACGCGATTCCCGGCAAGCAGATGTCGATCGACGCGGATCTGTCGGCCGGACTTATCGATGAGAAGGAGGCGCAGCGTCGCCGTCGCGAACTGGAAGAGGAAAGCTCCTTCTATGGCGCGATGGACGGTGCCTCGAAATTCGTGCGCGGCGATGCGATCGCCGGGCTGATCATTACGGCGATCAATATCTTCGGCGGCATCATCATCGGCTATCTCCGGCATGACATGCCGATCGGCCAGGCCGCCGACGTTTTCGTCAAGCTCTCGGTCGGCGACGGTCTCGTCTCGCAGATTCCGGCGCTGATCGTGTCGCTGGCAGCGGGCCTGCTCGTCTCCCGCGGCGGGACCGCCGGCTCGACGGACCAGGCCGTCGTCGGCCAGCTCAGTGGCTATCCCCGGGCCCTGATGGTCGCCGCCGGCCTCATTGTTCTATTAGCGGTGATGCCGGGTCTGCCCTTCCTGCCCTTTGCCACGCTCGGCGGTGGCATGGCCTTCCTCAGTTGGCTCATTCCCAGGCAGATCGAGGCCCTGAACGCGGAGAAGCGCGCCCGGGAAGAGGAGACGGCCCAGCAGAACAGGGAGAGCGACAAGGACTCCGTCAAATCGGTCCTGAAGACGGCGGAAATCGAACTCCTGCTCGGCAAGCAGGTCTCGACCAGACTCCTCGGGGCGCACCAGGAACTGGCATTCCGGGTCGGCAAGATGCGCCGCAAGTTCGCCCTCCAGTACGGGCTCGTCGTTCCGGAGATCAAGGTCTCGGACGATATCTCAATCCCGGACAAGGCCTACCAGATCCGCATCCATGGGACGACTGTTGCCTCCAACACGGTGCGTGTCGGCGAAGTCCTGGTCGTCACTGGTGGCGGCCGCCGACCGAGCATTCCCGGCGACGAACTGCGCGAGCCCGCCTTCGGCATGCCGGCGCTTTCGATCCTCGAGACTTTCACGGAGGACCTCAAGCGCGAAGGCTTCCATCCGATCGACAACGTTTCCGTCGTGCTGACGCATTTGAGCGAAGTGATTCGCAACAACCTTCCGCAGCTCCTGTCCTACAAGGACGTCAAGGTGCTGATCGAGCGGCTCGATCCGGAATATCGCAAGCTCGCCGACGAGATCTGCACGTCGCACATGTCCTATTCCGGCCTGCAGGCGGTGCTGAAGTTGCTCCTGGCGGAGCGCGTATCGATCCGCAATCTGCATCTGATCCTCGAAGCCGTGGCCGAACTGGCGCCGCATGTCCGCAAGACCGAGCAGATCGTCGAGCATGTACGCGTGCGCATGTCGCAGCAGCTCTGCGGCGATCTTGCCGACAACGGCGTTCTGCGTGTTCTGCGACTCGGCAACAAATGGGACATGGTCTTCCACCAGGCGCTGAAGCGCGACGCCAAGGGCGAAATCGTCGAATTCGACATCGATCCGCGTCAGCTCGAGGAATTCAGCGAGCAGGCGACGAAGGTAATCCGTGAACATCTCGATCGCGGCATGCCCTTCGTGCTGGTAAGTTCGCCTGAATCCCGTTCTTATGTGCGCATGATTATCGAACGACTCTTCGCCACGCTGCCGGTCCTTTCCCATGTCGAGCTTGCCAAGGGGCTTGAGATCAAGATCATCGGCTCGATTTCATGATAAGCGACCCCGAAGGGACGGTGCTGGCGCTGTTCGCAGCATTCTGCCGGATCGGCGGCTGCGTCATGGTAATGCCGGGATTTTCGGCCGCTCGCGTACCGCTGCAGGTCAGGCTGTTCATCGCCGTCGCGCTCTCGATGGCCATTCTGCCGATCATGTGGTCGGACATCCATCCGCAGGTCACGGGTAAGGGGCACGCCTATATCTACCTTATCGCGACCGAAACCGTCGTAGGCGCCGTCATTGGGCTGGTGGCGCGTTACTATGTGCTCGGCCTGCAATTTGCGGGGACGGCCTTGACCATGCTGATCGGCTTCAATCCGCCGCCATCCAGCGACGTGCTGGAAGATACAGCCGAAAGCCAGTTGACCACCCTGATCAGCTTCACCGGCGTCATGCTTCTCTTCATGCTGGATTTCCACCACGTCATCTTCGAGGCGATTGCACAGTCCTATCGGGTGATGCCGGTCGGAGCCGGCTTCGACCCCCAGGGCATGCTGATCACGCTGGCCAATTCGCTCGAGCAGACATTCATGATCATGCTGCGCCTTGCGAGCCCTTTCGTGATCTACGGGCTGCTTTTCAACGTCGCCATCGGCATGGTGAACAAGCTGGCACCGCAGATTCCGATCTACTTCATTTCCCAGCCCTATCTAATCATGGGCGGCCTGTTCCTGCTTTACCTCGGGATTGCCGCAATGCTGCACCTGTTTGCGGACGGCTTCGTGACCGTAATGCGGGGCGGTTAATTTGATGAAGACACGATCGGAAAAACTGAAACGCCTCGTCTCCGTTCAAAGGCATCTGGAACGGATCGCCGAGAGCGAGCTCGCCGAGATCGCGAGCCAGCGCAGCGCACTTTCCGAGACGATCGATTCGGTCGTCGACGCGATGGGTTCGGCCCATCCGATGCACCGAGTGTTCTCGGGTTATTATGCCTCCCATCTCGGACGGCTCGTCCAGAAGGACCAGATGCTGCTCGGCATTCAGGAGGTGCAGCAAGCCCGCATCGCGAAGGAGCGCGCCAAGGGCGACCGGCTGGAGGAGAGCATGATGGATGCGCGCCTGATGGAAGAGCGTGAGGCGGCAGATGCCCAGATCCTCGACCTGATCGACCAGCACGTCGCGGGTTACGCACCAGCTTCCGGTAAGGTTGAGCGGCGATAGTGCTTTATCGGACGGCCCGCCGAGGGTGGACCGCCTGCTTGCAATGCGGATCGGGCTGCCGATCGGCAGCCGTCTTCGAGAGGATCTGACAATGGCTATTTCCCCGCCCAGCGATCTGGTGATGGACGTCGTGCGCGCGGCCGATCCGGCGGAAGTCCAGGAGGCGCAGGCGCGGCTTAAGGCCAATCGCGCCGCGTTCCAGGCGACCAGCCTCGCGGAAAACGGCAATGGCTTTGCCGCCGCCGTTTCGGTCTTGAACTCTTCGGAAGGGTCGAGCGGCCTCGCCGATGTCACGAACCGCATCGAACAGAAGAAGATTCCTGAAACCTATCGCAAGTTCGAGGCGATGGTGTTGCAGAACTTCGTGAAATCCATGCTGCCGAACGACAGCGAAAATGTCTTCGGAAAGGGCACGTCGGGCGAGATCTGGAAGAGCATGATGGCGGAGCAGATCGGCGACGTTCTCGCCAAGGGCGGCGGCATCGGGATTGCTGAAAGTCTGGTCGGCGACGACGCGACCGCCCGCGTCAACGCAAAGCTCGACGGCGACAGCCAGAACCTCGCCGCCGGCATGGTTCAGGAATACGAGCGCAAGGCGCTCTCCGCCTTTCTGACGACTGAAGACAAAGACAAAGACAAAGACAAAGCTTGAGCGGCGGCCGGCGTTTCCGCCCGCGGCCCACTGATATTCACTTGGGAGCTGATTTATGGAAGCTGTGGCAACCAA
>JAPSJG010000336.1 GCA_031178305.1 Sinorhizobium sp. | reverse complement strand
GATCGCGTGCTCGGCGGCCATATCATCGGCTTCGGTGCCGGCGAAATGATCCACGAGATTGCCGTCCTGATGGAGTTCGGCGGCTCGTCCGAAGACCTCGGCCGCACCTGCCATGCGCATCCGACCATGTCGGAAGCGGTCAAGGAAGCGGCGCTCTCGACCTTCGCCAAGCCGATCCATATGTGACAAATAGCCCGGGGGCTGCGACAAGCGGCCCCCTGCCATTGCGCCGCCACAGGCGCAATCATGAACGTGCTCCTACAGTTGAGAGCGGGATCCGGACAAACAACCGCACCGTTTTGCCCATCCCGCTCGAGCAGCCGTCACGGCCGCCGGATTAACCGGCGCTCCGGCGAGTGCGAGAAGGATCGTGTTCATGAGACCCCGCAATGTTACCGCTCGCCTGCCGAGTGCCTGGCTTCCCGGCGCCGACTGGGCGGATCGCTACGAACTTCTCTTTCTCGGCGAGCGGCTGACGGCCTTGGAAGCGGCAAGGCGGACGCTCGGGAGCGCGCCACCTTGGGTTCCGAACCTCCTGGCGTTACGTAATCGCCTAATGGCGCCCTTCGGACTCAAAGCCGCGATTCCGGCCGCTACCGGCGCCCTCATCGGCGCTTTTCCCATTGTGCGCGAGGGCGAGCGCGAGACCGTTCTCGGCTTCGACGACCGCCATCTCGATTTCCGCATCGTCGTTGAGGTGCGCGACGGCCCGGCCGAGAGCCAGGTCATCGGCATCACGACGCTGGTTCGCCGCAGGAGTCTTTTCGGTTACCTCTACCTCGCCGCCGTCACGCCTTTTCACAAGGCGATCGTGCCGACCTTGCTTGCCGAGGTGAACGCGCGCTGCTGCATGTCTCCTTAAATCGACCTCGATTTAAGGACAAAGACTTGCAGCGATTCGAAGTGCTACAGCGACCTTTGCGCGTCTGATAAGACGCGCGGCGCTGGAGAGCGGGATGCGCTCCCATGCGGTCGCATGGCCGCTCTATCTGTTTGTTTTGCCGCATCTGTGCGGCGTCAACTGATTCCACTGACTGCAAAATGCTCTAAGCGCGGGGCGAGGAAAGTGTGCGCGGCTTTTCCGCCCCCACCCCGCGTTAACCGCCTAGAATCGATTAGGTCGATCCGACCTAAAATCATTGATCCATGAGCCGGTCATTGGGCGGGCGTCACAGTGAACCCCTGCTGGCGCAGGAGCTCGATGAGGCCTTCCTTGCCTGGAAGATGCAGCGCTCCGACAGCCATGAAGGCTTTGCCTTCCTTCAGAATCGGCTCGGCGCGCGCCGCCATGATCCTGTTGCGGTCGATGATGATCCGCTGCTCGAAAGCGGCGTAGCTGACATCGCCGGGCGCTATCTCGGCCGACGCGGATTTCATCATCGGCATGATCATGCCCGTGTCGCCGGCGAGATAGAGGTCTGTCATCGTCGCAATTACGTCGTCAATCGCCCTTCCGAGCGCGAGCGTATCGATCAATGCCCTGAGGTGCCATTCGACCGGCAGAGAATCCATGGCCGAAAGCTGTTCGATCAGCGTTTCCAGCCCTTTCAGGCTCTTCCCCTGGCCTACGGCATCCTCGGCCAGTCTCTTGTCGAGGAAGGAGGCGCCGGCTGCCTTGCGCGTGAATTCGCAGGCCGGCAGCGCCACGAAGCTCGCTATCATCCAGGGCTTCATCCTGGCGACGAGCGGCAACGGAATGCCGCGGGCTTTAAGCCCGGCCTCGAGGCGCAATCGGTCCTCCGGTGTGAGGAAATCGTCGATCGTCCTGTTGTCCGCGAACATGGTGAGGTCGGGCCGCATCATGATGGCGGCGCTGGCCTTCCTCTCATCGATGATCTCGTCCGATTCGACGACCACGGTGGCGGCCCGCGCAAAGGCATCCGCTGCACCCGCCGGCATCGCCAGGACGCGCGGATCGGTCACATGCATGGTGCCGAGCAGGAAGGACGGGGCCGACCCGCGCCCTTCGATCTTCCAGAGCAGGCCCCTTCCGTTCGGCACGGCAGCGGCTTCCTCGCGCAAGGCCGCAAACCGGGCGGGATCCGACTGTTCCAGCGCCGCCAGAATATTGCGGCCGCCGCATCCGGCGTCTTCCGCGGCGTTCGCATCCGAAAGGGTGAGCAAAGCGACGACGAGGCTCGCGGCCATCAGGACGTGGATGAGCGCCATCAGCCAGATGAGGCCATCGGCTGCCTTGGCGGCTAGTGCGCGAACGGGTCTGAGCATCGTCGTGGTCATGGCCGTGTATTCCCGGGTGATAGCAAGAAAGCCTACGCCCCCCTGGTCACAGGTCCCTTAACGGGCGTGGTTAACGGGCAAGCGCAGCGGATATTAATGCATGTCGGCCAAGAGTGCGCCTGCTCTTTTGGGCGAGTGGACGATTGTCGCAGTTAGAATGGAGACTGGTTTGTCCCGCGTCAGAGGCGCGGATGAGCGCGGTCATAGATCTCGAGTAGGCGCGCCGAATCGACGCCGGTATAGACCTGCGTGGTCGAGAGGCTGGCATGGCCGAGCAGTTCCTGGATCGTGCGCAGATCCCCGCCACCCGCCAGCAGATGTGTTGCGAAGGAATGCCGAAGTGCGTGCGGCGTTGCCGAATCGGGGAGACCGAGGGCGGCGCGCAGCTTCTGCATCTCGCGCTGGATGATCGCCGGCTGCAGCCGTCCGCCGCGGGCACCGCGGAAGAGTGCCTCGCCCTGACTGAGGTGGTAGGGGCAGAGCTTGCGATAGGCCGCAACCGCCTCGTTGGCCGCGGCAATCAGCGGCACGAGCCGGGTCTTGCCGCCCTTGCCGGTGATCCGGAGCGACGTCGGCGCGCCTGCAAAATCGTCGGCCCTCAGGCTGAGCGCTTCAGAGATACGCAGGCCGCAGCCATAGAGAAGCGTCAGCACGGCGGCGTTGCGCGCGGCGATCCAAGGCTCCTCGGCGAGCTGTGCATCAGCCGTCACCACCTTCAGCGCGTCGCCATCGGTGAGCGGCTTCGGCAGCGATTTCGGCTGTTTCGGCGAGCGCACGGCGGCCGCCCCGGCGGCATTGGCAAGGCCGTTTCGCTCGAGATAGCGGAGGAAGGAACGCAGGCCTGCGAGCCCGCGTCCGAGCGTGCGCGCGCCCGCGCCGCCCTTGCGGCGTTGCGCGAGAAAGCCGCGCAGGTCGGCGGGGCGAAGCGTGCGGATGTCGGCGAGCCGGGGAGGGCCGGCGAGGTGCCCCGTCAGGAAGGTGAGGAACTGCCGCGTGTCGCGCTCATAAGCCTCGAGCGTCTTTTCAGAAAGTCGGCGTTCTTCGGCGAGACACGCGAGCCACCTTTGACGTTCTGCCATTACCTCTGGCTGGCCTATCACAAGAAGTTCGTTCATCCTTGGCCCGTCATGATTGCTGCCTAGATCACGATGATTTTAACTCGCATCGACCTGAAAACATGCACGTGATCGTTTCTAAGAAGTTGCGCGGGATGCGGGCGGAAAACCGCGCACACTTTCCTTCATCCCGCGCTAGACCATGCCACCGGGCACCTTATGTTTTTGCTAACATGCTATTTGTTCGCGAACGGCCCCTTGGATTTTGTCATTGTTCGATCATATTGAATTGAGATGTTCGCCCCAGCAACAGCGGGTAAGACTATGGCGAGACGTGATTCGGGCGCGTTGGCGCATTTTGCAGAAGCTATCGCGCTGGTCTCACAGGGACAGCCTGGCCACATCGTCGACACGCTGATAGCCGAACGCGGCCAGAAGATCGTCCGGCATCCCCTCTGGCCGGTGATGCGGCCCTTTCTCTACACTCTGCTTAACTACCGCAAGGCGATCGAGTTTGCGGATTCCGTCGGCAACATGCCGGGCTTTCAGGCCTTCGAGCATTTGAGCTCACTGCTCTCACTCGACATCCGCGTCGACAGGCCGGAGCGCATCCCAGCGAGCGGCGGCTTCCTGCTCGTCAGCAACCACCCGACCGGCATTGCCGACGGCATCGCCGTGTTCGATCTTCTCAAGAGCCGCCGGCCCGACATGATGTTCTTCGCCAACCGCGATGCCATCCGCGTCAATCCGCGCTTCGTCGAGATGATCATCCCGGTCGAGTGGCGGGAGGAGCACAAGTCGAAGCTCAAGGCGCGCGAGACGCTGCAGGTCACCAATCGCGCCATCGAAGCGGGGAAAGCGACCGTACTCTTCCCGTCCGGTCGCATCGCCTATTGGGCGGACGGGGGTCTCAACGAGCGTCCGTGGAAAAGTTCGGCCGTCAGTTTCGCCCGCAAATACGGTTTGCCGATCCTGCCGGTCCACATGAGCGCGCGCAATTCCGGCCTATTCTACTGGTTCGCCAAGTGGTCGACGGAACTGCGCGACATGACCGTCTTCCACGAGCTTCTCAACAAGAAGGGCGACCTCTTCGACTTCCGGATCGGCAATCTGATCGCGACCGAGGCGCTGGAGGGCGATCCGGCGGACGTCACCCGCGCCCTCGAGCACCACACCATCTTCGCGCTTGCACGAGACGGCGATGCCGTCTTCGATCCCCAGGCCAAGGTTCAAGCGTGAGGCTTTTGGCGAAGTGCACGACGGG
>JAPSJG010000335.1 GCA_031178305.1 Sinorhizobium sp. | reverse complement strand
GAAATCCGGCGACTGCCGCCCGGAGTGACAGTTCATGCAAGCGGGCACCTGCTGTTGCGGTATACCACGGGTGGCGATGGCTTGCCCGCGGCGAAGCTGTTCCGGATCGCGGGAGACGGAAGTCTCGACTGCAGGAGGCCGGAGTCGGGCATAGTAGCCCGCCAGTTCTCGCCTCTCATGCTCGCTCAGCAGGTCTGCGACTGGCTCCATCGCGCCGCTCGCGCGGGTCCGTCCAGCGTATTCCCTGAGGCTGCGCAGGAGATAGGTCTCGGCCAGCCCCGCAAGCCGGGGGATGCGGTCGCCATTGGTGCCGGTGTCTTCGTTTTCATGGCAGCGTCCGCAGCGGGTGAGGGCCGCGGTGTTCGCCAGCCCCTCTTCCCTGTTTCGACCGCCGCGGGTAAGGCCCGCGAGGTCTTCATAGGTTCGGCTCGCGGAAGGGAGGCGGGCAAGGAACGCCGTCACCGCCCAAATTTCGTCGTCGCGCCTCGGATCTGGCCATGCTGGCATCCCGGTATATTTCAGTCCGTTCTTGACGATCCAGAAGATTTCCTCCCGCGGGCGCTGCTCGCCCACGTCCAGGAGATCAGGAGGTGGGGGCAGCATGCCGCTGACGATCGGGTTTATCCCTTCGCCGGGCCGACCGTGACAGGGCACGCAGCCGCCTTCGTAATGGGCGGCGCCGAGGCGGATCATGCCTTCCTCGTCGAGTGGCGGAACATTGATCCCGAAACTGCGGACGTCGATCGAACGGTCGCGGAGAATTGCGATCATCCAGTTTGTAATCTGCAGATGACCTGTGGAGGCGGCGATATTGTAGACCCCGGACAATACGAAGACGGCGCCCGCGAGCACGAGGCCGCCGGCGGCTACGCCAACCATCTTCGCAACCGTCGTCCAGGGCAGGTCCTTCAGCTCCACGCTTCTGCATCCGCATTCGATTGATCTACCGAGACCGTTTCCAGTGCAAAGAGCCATCGCGCCGCGATCGCAATGCCGGCGATAACATAAGTCGCCGGACAGGCGGCCAGCATGATGAGCCCTGCGAGTTGCTGGTCAGCCAGGCTCGCCGTAAGCGCAGGCACATCGATAGTGGTGTGATGGCCGGCAAGCTCGCCATAGAGCGCTCTCGGCGCAAACACGAAAAGAACCGCAAGCAGGCAGTAAAACTTGCTGGTGACGAGGAGCGCGAGGACCGGTTTCCAGGAGTGATTTCTTTCGAACCGAAAGACCAGCCACCAGAACAGGAGGGCGCCGAGGAACAGAGTGCAGTGCATCAGCAGGAGCAATAGATCGGACGCGAAGACGCGACCGAGAAGCGGTGGTGCGTGCCAGATCCAGAGGCCTGCAAGCTGCGTCGTTGTGGCAAGTACCAGTGCGATCGCTGACGGCTCTCGGCTGCGCTCCTGGACGGCGTATAGAAAGAACGCCACCGCTGGCGCGAGGAGATTCATAAGCAGGATGTGCACGACCATATGGCTTGCCAACGGTCCCATCAGCTCCAACCTCCCGGCACGAATGGGGCGCAATGCGTCTTTGCAAGTGGTTGCCCGCCGGATGCGCAATGCGCTTCGCGCGAAGCGTCAAGTCCCTTACGGTCCGGCCGCATTTCGTCTAACGGGGCTTACGGCCTATGGTTCCCTGCCGACGCGAAACTCCCCGCCTCGGGCTCACGATGCACCACAAGAGATGACGGTGGCGTCATTCGCCTCCGGCAAATTCCGGGTAGCCGGCGGAACAATCTCCTGAGCGCGCCATTTCTCCCTTCGTTGCGATCGACGAGGGAAACATGGTGGAGACACATGCTATTTCGCGGCCTCGGGCCCCTTCCGATTATCCCGGACGGGCGGCGGATTGCATCGCTGCCCTGAGACCGGCCGTCGCAGAACTGGCCGAAACGTCGCAGGACAGCATCGTCGCAGCCATGGGCGGAGAGATGACCGACGATTTGCTGGCGCTCGCTCACAAAGCTGAGAAGGCGGGTTGGAGCTTGGAGGAGGCTTCCGATGCGATCGAGAAGCTGGCGCGCGAATACGAGGGTGCCAAAGGCACCATCTTCGACTGAGTGCGGACAAGCTCAGCCCGGATATCGAAACCGGACGTAACTCGAGAAGGTAGTGGCCCTTGCCGAAACTGGGCGTCCTGACCTTTCATAGATGCATCAATTACGGATCCTTCTGGCAGGCACGATGCCTGATCGACGGTCTTCGTTCGCTCGGGGCCGACCCGGTGATACTTGACCATCGCTCCGCCCGCGTCCGTCGCGCCGAATGGCGCTGTGCGTTTCAGCCGCTACTGCCGGCCAGCACACCGCCGTCCGATCTTCCGCTCTATTCCGCAAAAATCCGACGGTTCGCCGACGCGTTTCACTCGTTTCCGCTGAGCCGCTCCTTCGAGCTCGAAGATCCGGTGGACCTCGAAGACTATGACCTCATCGTCGTCGGCAGCGACGAGGTCTGGAATTTACGCCATCCCTGGTATGGCGGGTGCCGACTCTTCTATGGCGAAGGCCTGCGCGCGCAGCGGGTCGCTTCTTATGCGGCGACGTTCGGAAGCCTCACGGCCAGACAAGGGCTCGACCGATACTGGGCCGACAAGCTGCAGAGGTTCGACGCAATTTCGGTCCGGGACAAGAACTCGAAAAGGATCGTCGAGAGCACATTGGGGCGCGAGGCGGCGCTCGTCCTCGATCCTTGCCTTCTCTTCCTGGAGGCAATTGCACCTGAGGGGCATGATGCCGCCGCCGCCCCATATGTGGCGGTATACGGGCATTCCTTTCCCCACTGGTTTCAGGCAGCGGTCCGCCGCTGGGCAGTATCGCGTTCGCTGCCACTCGTCAGCATCGGCTACCGCAACGACTGGGTGGACGCGCAGTGGATCGATGCGGGGCCTTACGAATTTGCGGGGTTCATCGCCGATGCTCAAGCGGTTGTCACGAACTTCTTCCATGGGTGCGTCTTCTCGCTCTTGAACGAGAGGCCCTTCGCTTGCGTGCTCTCCGATTACCGCTCCAACAAGGTTCGCGACCTTGCGCAAACGACCGGCGCCGAGCGCCACCTGGTTTCAGAGGAGACGCCGCAAACGACCTATGCCGCGATTCTCGACGAGCCGCTGGAGCCGGCGATTGCGGGCCGCCTTGCGAAACTCCGGCTGCAATCCAAGAGTTACTTGGGCAATGTCCTCAACTGAGCCATCCGAGCGTGAGCCGGCTGGTGCCGAGATCACCCCGAGACAGATTTCCAGATCGGGATTGTGCATCGGCTGCGGAGCCTGTGCGGCACGGTTTGGCGGACACAGCCCGAAGATGCGGCTGGACCGCTATGGCCAGTTAAAGCCGGATGCTGATTTGCGCCATCTGCTGAACGGCGCTGGATTTGCGCATGTCTGCCCGTTTTCCCCCTATGCCAGGAACGAGGACGAAATCGCGGCCGTGCGCTTTTCATCGGCGCGCTACGGGGATCCGCTGATCGGACGGTTCCAGGCCGCCTATGTCGGGCATGTTGCGGAGGGCAGCTTTCGAGCAGATGGCAGTTCCGGCGGCATGGCAAGCTGGACGGCTGTCGAACTCCTGAAAGAACAGCTGGTCGATGGGATCGCCCATGTGGTTGCGCAAGCCGAGGGCGGGGAGGGCAAGCCTCTTTTCCGCTATCGGATATCGCGCAGCGTGGAAGACGTCCGCGAGGGTGCCAAGTCGCGCTATTACCCTGTGGAGATGTCCGGTGTCGTCGATGAAATACGGCACCGCCCCGGGCGTTACGCGGTGGTCGGCATCCCTTGTTTCCTTAAGGCCGTGCAGCTTCTCCGCCTTGAAGATCCGGTTCTTCAGGACCGCATTCCGTTCACGCTCGGGCTCTTCTGCGGGCATATGAAAAGTGCGCGTTTCGTCGAGAGCTTTGCCTGGCAGATGGGGGAAGTCATCGATAGCGTCGCGGCCGTCGACTACCGTCTCAAGGATCCCCGCAGACCCGCCAACTGGTATACCGCCCATCTGCGCTTGAAGGATGGAAGTACTCGGAGCAAGGACTGGTGGCATCTGGCCGATGGCGATTGGGGAGCGGGTTTCTTCCAGAACTCGGCCTGCAATTTCTGCGACGACGTCACCGCGGAGACAGCCGATATCTCGTTCGGTGACGCCTGGGTGGAGCCCTACGCGTCGGACGGCCGCGGCACGAACGTCGTCGTGGTGCGCTCGCCCGAGCTTCATCGGCTTATCGGTCGGGCAGTCGAGGAGGGGCGGCTCAATCTGGAAGAGGTCGACAGCGCCTTCGTCGTGCGGACGCAGGCCGCGGGGTTTCGACAACGCAGAGAGGGCCTCGCCTTCCGCCTGAGCTGGCCGCGCTTCGGCATCAGGCCAGTGAAGCGGGTATCGCCGAGTTTGACCGGCCTCCCGGTTCGCCGCATGATGATCTACTGGCTGCGCAGCGCGATCAGCGCGCAGAGTCACCGCATTTTCTGGTGCGCCAGGACATTGCGTATGCCTCAGCTCTATATTCGATGGGCTTCGACGATGCTCGCTCTTTACCAGGGAGTGACCTATGCGCGGGGCTGGATCGGCAGGTTC
>JAPSJG010000334.1 GCA_031178305.1 Sinorhizobium sp. | reverse complement strand
CGCGCGAGAGGCGCGGGCCCATTCCCGCCGGACGCAAAAGTGAAATTTTTTCCCGAATGCGCTTGCAATCCCCGAAAGGACCCTTTAGAGGGATCGCCACGCAAGCGGTGGTCACCGCTTTCAGGCAAGCACCCGTAGCTCAGCTGGATAGAGCACCAGACTACGAATCTGGGGGTCAGGAGTTCGAATCTCTTCGGGTGCGCCATTCACTTCATACAATACACACGCCAACGGTTGCGAGAACACCGGCTCGCGCCAGTATAGTCCCTGCGCCCCCTACGGTCGCCGGCCCGTTATCGTAGTCACGCCGCTGGATGGCTGAAGCGAGCGATCCGAGCATCCCTCATCAGGTTGCGGAAATTGGCGCCGCTCATATGCACGAGCGTCCGGTGGTCTCCTCCCTCGAAGTAGACGTCGCTGGCCTTGTCGAGGCTTTCGTCGAGAATGACCGGCACGCCATAGGCCGATCCGATCGGCGGCACTGCGCCAATTTCGCAATCGGAAAACAGCGAGCTGACCTCGTCCTCGGAGGCAAGGCCCAGGCGCCTGTTCATGACGTCCTGCAATGTCGAGAGTTCGACCCGGTGCGTGGCGGGAACGACGGCCAGCACATAGCCCATCTCGTGGTGCACGACCACGGATTTGGCCAGCCGGTTCCCCGGAACATGGGCGGCCTCGGCAGTCTGGCTAGAGGTTGCGGTGCGGTGATGAGCGACGGTGTCGTAGGTGACCCCTTCGCTGTCGATATAGTCCTGGAGTTTCTTGGCGATCGTCATCGTAGGCGCCCCTTCTGATCAGTCGTGACGCGGAAGACCTCCATTTTCCTCTCATCGCTTTGGAAGTCAACGATGCCAGAATGCTGTTGCGGCACAGGCCGTTCCGGCCCTATTTGCCGTTCAGGATCTCGATCGTGCGGGCATCTTTCACGCCATCGAAATAGTGGTCGAGCGCCCTTGCGAAGGCTCCGACGGTCGGGGCTGCGAGCGCAAAGAGCGTCATTGACGAGTGAAATTTGAAATTGTCCGGTCGGCCGAAAATATCGAGCGCGCTCAAGCCTTCAAGGGCGTTGACGGCTTCGGTGCATTCCAGGAGGCGCCGGCCGAGAAGCGGGTGCCGCAGATAGGCGTCCGCCTCGTCCATATCCCACAGCGCATAAAATTGCGCCGTCGGCGAATGGCCGAGGCCCTGGATCTGCGGAAAGATGAACCACATCCAATGGGTCTTCTTGGCGCCGGCGCGAAGCTCCGCAAGGGCGGTCTCGTAGACGGCCTGTTGCGCCTCGACGAAGCGCTCGAGATCGAAGGCTTCGCTCATCCTTGCCATCCGTGGCAAAACGGTCGGCACCCGCTCCGCGTCTATGAGGAAGCCGCACCGATCGCAGCATTATCTCACCATTGCTGATGAACGGGAACCTTGATCAGCCGCTCGTAAAGGGCGGCGAGGGCACGCAACTGTTCCACGGCTTCGAGCGCAACATCGAACGGCACACCCGCGAAGGTCTCGCCAACGTCGAAGGGTAGCCGCCCTAGCTCATGACCGACATCGTTCCTCGTAAATCGACTTTTTCGGCAGATAGGCTACTCCTATGAGGATTGGCGCGGAGATGAAAGTGCCGTTCAGTTCGCGAGCAATACGACCGCCTTGCCGCGGGTAAGATCGGTGACGAGGGCCAGCACGTCGTCCACCATGTCTTGTCGCATCTCGATTGTGAGCACCGCCCCTGTTTCCGTGAAGCTCTCGCCGGTGACCGCGACGGCGCGGCTTGCAAGGCGCGCCCTGATCAGCGCTAGATCGGCGAAGTCACATGTGACTGTCGCTTCCCGCCTGGCTACAAGATCGACCTTCTCCGCCGTCCTGAGGCAGAGCGCGGCGGTGCCGCCATATGCGCGCATCAGTCCGCCGCTGCCGAGCAGGATGCCGCCGAACCATCGCGTCACGACGACCGCCACGCGGTCGAGCTTCTGCCCGTCGATCGCCGCAAGAATCGGTTTGCCCGCCGTGCCGCTCGGCTCGCCATCGTCGCTGAAACGGTAGCTTTGGCCGATGCGCCAGGCCCAGCAATTGTGATTGGCGGTCGTGTCCGCATGCGCGGCGAGAAATGCTTTGGCGGCCTGCTCATCCGTGATGGGCGCGGCGACTGCCAGGAACCGGCTCTTCTTGATTTCCTGTGTCGCTTTCTCGATGCGCTGGAGGGTGAACATCCGCTGCTTCCGTTTTTTGGGCGGTGATAGCGGATTGGTGGCAGAGGCGCCACCGGCTGAAATGCGAAAGTCACCCCTCCCCACAAGGGGGAGGGGGCCTCCTATGCCGCACCATTCCGGCTTTGATGGCGGGCTTTTGCGCCTGACGCGAAGCTTGAAGTTGGCAGGCGATCGCAGCAGGCGCCGAAGCCCCTCCCCTTGTGAGGAGAGGCTGGGGAGGGGTAACCGAACGGGAGCATTGCCGAGGACCGGTCGTGTCCTTACCCGATCGCCATCAGGCTCGCATTGCCTCCGGCGGCGGCGGTGTTGATGGAGGTGGAAACCTCCTCGACCAGCCAGTTCAGACAATAGGCATCCGGATTGCTGACGATTTCCTCGGTGGTGGCCGCCTGGACGAGCACCAGCGGGCCGGGCAAATCGGCGATTGTCTTGTTGACCGTGCGGATGCGGTCGGCATCGCCTTCCACGAGCGCACCGGCGAAGGGGCCATCGGCGGCCCAATCCTTCGACCAGGAGACGCGCAGCGCAACGCTCTGCGGCAAACCTTTCAGCGACGGTTGCAGACCGGAGGCAACGTCGACGACGACGCTGTTGCCGGTCGAAAGCGCCGCGGCGAGCTGATGATAGAGGCCGCTCTCGGTCGCCGGGACGAGCAGAATGCGCCCGCGCGGGTGGAGCGCATAGAGATTGCGTTCGCCGACGGGACCGGGCAGGTCCACGTCGAGACCCAGCGCCGAATTACTGCCCGCATTGCGGGCGGCTTCCGCTTCCTCGCTCGCGTCCTTAGCGTCAAGCCATTTGGCGAAATCGCGCAGAACCGGATCCGTATGCACGGAGCTGTGCTGCGGCGGTACCGGAGCGGTAGTCACCAGCCGCCCGAGATAGAGCGGACCGCCGGCCTTGGGGCCTGTGCCGGAAAGACCGCGGCCGCCGAAAGGCTGCACGCCTACGACCGCGCCGATGATGTTGCGGTTGACGTAGAGGTTACCGGCCCTGATGCGGCTCGTCACATGCGCGATCGTCTCGTCGAGGCGCGTGTGCAGGCCGAAGGTGAGCCCGTAGCCGGTGGCATTGATGTCGTCGATCAACCGGTCGAGATCGTCGCGGCGATAGCGAATGACGTGCAGCACCGGCCCGAAGACCTCGCGTTTCAGGTCGGACAGCTTGACGAGCTCGATGATCGTCGGCGGCACGAAGGTGCCGTGGCCGGTCTCCTTAGCGAGGCCGATCTGCTCCACCTTGCGGCCGAGTCCGCGCATCCGCTCGATGTGTTTTTCAATGCCCTCCTTCGCCTCGGTGGTAATCACCGGCCCGACGTCGACGGACAGCCGGTCGGTGCGGCCGATGTTCAACTCGTGCAACGCGCCCTTGAGCATGGTCAGGATGCGGTCGGCAACGTCCTCCTGCAGGCAGAGCACGCGCAGCGCCGAGCAACGCTGACCGGCGCTGTCGAAGGCGGAGGTGATCACGTCGCCGACGACCTGTTCGGCCAGTGCCGAGGAGTCGACGATCATCGCATTCTGGCCGCCGGTTTCGGCAATCAACGGGATCGGCCGGCCGGCAGGCGAGAGTCGGTCGGCGAGTTGCGCCTGAATGACCCGCGCTACCTCGGTCGAGCCGGTGAACATGACGCCGGCGATTTCCGGCGCCGCAACGAGTGCCGCGCCAACGCGGCCATCGCCGGGCAGAAGCTGCAGCGCGGCTGCCGGAATCCCGGCTTCATGCAGGATGCGAACACCTTCCGCAGCGATCAGCGGCGTTTCCTCCGCAGGTTTGGCGAGCACCGGATTGCCTGCGACGAGGGCGGCGGCGATCTGACCCGTGAAGATCGCAAGCGGGAAGTTCCAGGGGCTAATGCAGACGATCGGCCCGAGCGGCCTGTGGGCGGGCCCGAGGGTCCGGCGCGACTGCTCGGCGTAGTAGCGCAGGAAATCGATTGCCTCACGCACCTCGGCAATGGCGTTGAGTGCCGATTTGCCGGCCTCGCGGATAATCAGGCCGAGAAGCGTCGGCATGCGCGCCTGCATGAGATCGGCGGCGCGATCGAGGCAGGCCGCCCGCTCGGCCGGTGAAGCCTCCGCCCAGCTTCGAGCCGCTTCCGCCGCAAGCCGCGCCGCACGCCTTGCGTCCTCATCCGATGTCTCCGTCACCGAGCCGACGATGTCGCTATGGTCGCCGGGGTTGACGACAGGCCGCGCCTCGCCTGAGGCGGTGCCGATTGCAAGCTGCGGCGCCGCGGTCCACGCAATCGCGGCGCTCCCCTTCAGCGCCTCCGTCAGCGCGGCAAGCGCCGCCTCGTTGGAGAGGTCGAGCCCGGCGGAATTCCTGCGGGAATCGCCGAAAAGCTCGGCCGGCAGGGCGAT